>JALVZP010000142.1 GCA_027037575.1 Desulfobacterales bacterium
GTGGCTTTGAGCTTAAGAGCAAGGGGAGATGTATATAAATAAAGGAAATTGAAGATGAAAGTATCTGCTGACTGTATTCCCTGTTTTTTAAAGCAGCTTCTTGAACTAAGTCGCCTTGTCTATAAAAAAAAGGATCTAAGATATGGAATTATAAAAAGATGCATAAGTGTCCTATCAGGACTTCCTCTTAAAAAGATGAAACCCCCTCAAGTTGCAAAGAGACTATATTCCTTCATAAGAGAGGAATCGGGTGTAGAAGATCCATTTAGGGAAATAAAGAAGAGGTCAAACCAGATTGCAAAGATGATTACGGAGGAGCTTAGGTCAGTTGTTGAGGAATCGGATGATCCCTTTGAGACAGCCCTTAGGCTTTCTATTGCAGGAAACATAATAGATTATGGGCAGGCAAAAGGTGTGGATGACTCTTCTATAAGAGAAAGCATTGAAGAAAGCCTCAGAGTAGAGCTGGACAGGAATCTTATAGGAAGGCTCTATAAAGAGATAGAGGATTCAAAAAGCTTGCTCTATATTGCTGATAATGCAGGAGAGATATTCTTTGACAGGCTCTTTATAGAAAATATGCCTACAAGAAATATAACCTTTGCTGTAAGGGAAAGGCCAATTATAAATGATGCAACAAGGGAAGATGCAATAGAGACAGGTATAGATAAGATATGCACCCTTATAGATACAGGGGATGATACTCCAGGTATAATACTTGAGGATTGCTCAGAGGAGTTTGTTTCTGCATTTAATGAGGCAGATGTTATTATTTCAAAGGGACAGGGAAACTTTGAAACGCTTTCTGATGTGGAGGGGAAAAGGATCTATTTTTTGTTTAAGATAAAGTGCATACCAGTAGCAGAGGAAACATCAAATAGGCTTGGAAGCACAGTAGTATTATGCAGAGGATAAAAATTTTAATCCTAATTTTGATCCTATGTATTTTAAGCCCATGTTACGGAGAAGAACTTTATAATGCCATTTTTGTGAAGTTTTCTGATGCAGATTCCATGTGGATATGGAATGAAGAGATGGGGAAAATAAAGATTATTATTGCAGGAATAGACGCACCTGAGGCATTCAGAAGTAGAAAGCTTAGGATGGACTCTAAGAGATGTAAGATTTCCCAAAAGAGGATAAGGGTCCTTGGAAGAAGGGCAATAATATATGCAAGATCTATCTTGAAAAGAGGTGAAGAGATAAAGATTAAGATCTATAAGAAGGAAAGAAATAGGATATACGGAAGCATCTATCTTTCTGATGGAGGCCTTTATGCGGAAAGGATTGTAGGGGCAGGATATGCATGTGTTTCAGGTAATCTGATAGATCAGAAGGAGATGGAAAAACTGAAAAAGGCTCTCATTGAGGCAAAGAAAGAGAAAAAGGGTCTATGGAAGAAATACTACAAGATAATGGATTGTCTTTGCAGATAAGGGAGCTTGTAAGGGTAGCAAAAGGAGATATCCCATCTGATATCCTTTTAAAAGGTGGAAGATTAGTCAATGTATATTCAGGAGAGATACTTGATGGATTTTCCGTTGCCATTAAAGGAGAAAGGATTGCTACAGTTGGAAAGGATCTGGATTATACAATAGGATCTAAGACAGAGGTTATTGATTTAGATGGAATGACGATGATTCCTGGACTTATAGATGCGCATACACACCTTCTTATGTATTGTCCCCTGCATGAAACTATTGAGGCAGCGATAAGACATGGAACTACAACCATTCTGTCTGAGGCAATAGAGCTTGCATTTCCATATGGCACATCGGGAATTATGGCATTTTTGGAATGGATAAGGAATCAGCCAATAAAGATATATGCAACAATTCCCATTATGCATACCCTGAGTCCATCTTCAAAAAAGAATGTCATATCTATTTCAGATCTTAAAAGGCTTTTAAAGGAGGACAATGTATTAGGGCTTGGTGAGACTGTATGGAACTATGTGATAAATGGGGACAAAAGGACATGTGATTTTATAGCAGAAACCCTTCTTCATAAGAAACTTGTAGAAGGACATGCTGCAGGAGCAAGAGGAAAACATCTTTCTGCATTTGCAAGCTCAGGTGTCTCCTCTTGCCATGAATCCATAAATGTAGAGGATGTGATTGAAAGGGTAAGATATGGTATGTATGCAATGATAAGGGAAGGAGACATAAGGAGGGAGCTAAGAGAGATCTCTAAGATAAAGGATATGGGAATTGAGCTTAGAAGATGCATATTGGTATCAGATGGGCTTTCTCCAAGGACATTCTTAGAACAAGGCTATATGGATAATATACTCCAGAAGGCGATTAATCTTGGAATTGATCCAATAAAGGCTATCCAGATGGTCACCCTTAATCCCTCAGAACACCTTGGGCTGGATCATATTATAGGAGGGATTGCACCACATAGGTGTGCTGATGTGGTCGTTGTTCCTGATGTGAAAGAGATAAAACCCGTTTATGTAATAAGCAATGGGAAGATCGTCCTCAGACATGGGGACTTGACTGTCCAGCCAAGGATTCCATCCTACATAAAATCCATTCCCTCAGGTATCTCCCTTCTAAAGATAGCTCCATCTGATTTTGCTATAAAATGCAGTTTAAAAAATAGGGTAAAAGTAAGGGTAATAGATCTCTTTACACCTCTCGTAACAAAGGAAAGGATAGAAGAGATGCCTGTTAAAAACAGTGAGATAAAGGTGGATCTAAGCAGGGATATAGTAAAGGTTTCGATGCTTACAAGAGATAAGAGATTTGTTGGACTTATAAAGGGATTTGGAATAAAAAAAGGAGCAATTGCAACAAGTGCCATATGGGATGCATGTGGAATAGTAGTAGTTGGAGCTCGTGAGATAGATATGGCAAATGCAGTGAATAGGGTGGTAGATATGGGAGGAGGTATAGCAGTATCAGAAGGAGGAGAGATAATATCAGAGCTTCCCATGCCTATTGGTGGAATATTATCGGATCTTCCTTCCAAGGAGATATCAGAAAGGCTTGAGGATATTCAAAAAAAAGTGGAATCTTTCGGCTGCAGACTCCCAGATGCACATCTAAGCATCTCTATACTTACTACTCCATATATCCCATTTTTGAGAATCTCAGAAGAGGGCCTTTTTGATCTAAAAGGCATGAAAAGAGCAAATTTCATAATAAGTTAATAGAGGGGTGATTGATATGCTGGATCTAAAATTTATCAGGTCAAATCTGGAAAAAGTAAAGGATATGCTTCAGAAAAGGGGGTATGAGCTCGATCTCTCTCAATTTGAAGTCCTTGATAAAAAGAGAAGGGAAATGATTACAGAGATAGAATCCCTCAGGGCAAAGAGAAATAAGATAAATGATCAGATATCTCAAAGGAAGAAGAAGGGAGAGGACGCAACAGATCTGATAGAGGAGATGAGGAGCATATCCCTCAGGATAAAAGAGCTTGAAAAGGAGCTTCCTGAGATAGAAGAAAAATTTAATAACTTCCTTCTTCAGATCCCAAATATGCCTCATGAATCTGTTCCTGTTGGAAAGGATGAAAATGACAATCAGGTTGTAAGGTATTGGGGAGAAAAGCCTAAGATGGAGTTTAAGCCTCTTCCTCATTGGGAGATAGGAGAGAGGCTCGGAATACTTGATTTTAAAAGGGCATCAAAGCTTTCTGGATCCAGGTTTGCCCTCTACAGAGGAGCAGGAGCACTTCTGGAAAGGGCGCTTATAAACTTTATGCTGGACATACACACAAAGGAGCATGGATATAAGGAGATACTTCCTCCTTTCTTGGTAAATTCTAATTGCATGATTGGAACAGGACAGCTTCCCAAGTTTAAAGAGGATCTATTTAAGGTAGAGGATTGGGATCTGTATCTTATCCCTACTGCAGAGGTCCCACTTACAAATATCCACAGGGAGGAAATCCTGAGCGAGGATGAGCTTCCAAAATACTATGTTGCATATACACCATGTTTTAGGTCTGAGGCAGGATCATATGGAAAGGATGTGAGAGGACTTATAAGGCAGCATCAGTTTAATAAGGTAGAGCTTGTAAAGATAACGAAGCCAGAAGACTCCTTTGAAGAGCTGGAAAAGCTTACAAGGGATGCAGAAGAGATACTCAGGAGGCTTAACCTACACTACAGGGTAGTGTGTCTTTGCACAGGAGATCTTGGATTCTCATCTGCAAAGACATATGACTTAGAGGTATGGCTTCCTGGACAGGGTGTATATAGGGAGATATCCTCTTGTAGTAACTGCACAGACTTTCAGGCAAGAAGGGCAGGAATCAAGTTCAGGAGAAAGGGGAAGAAGGGTTCTGAATATGTTCATACCTTAAATGGATCTGGAATTGCTGTGGGAAGGACGGTCGTGGCAATCTTAGAAAATTACCAGCAAGAGGATGGGACTGTCCTCATACCTGAGGCACTAAGACCATATATGAACGGGATGGAGTATATAAGACCGGAGGAAGGATAATGTGTGGAATCGTATGTTACATAGGAAGTAAAGAAGCTACTCCTATCCTTATTGAAGGACTAAAAAGGCTTGAATACAGGGGTTATGATTCTGCAGGTATTGCAGTTCATGATGGAAAGAATGTCCATTTGGTAAAGACAAAGGGAAGAATATCAGACCTTGAGATAAAGATTAGTAATCTTCAGATAAGGGGAAACATGGGAATTGGCCATACAAGATGGGCAACACATGGAGAGCCAACAGACATAAATGCACATCCCCACACAGATGAGGATGGAAATGTTTTTGTTGTCCACAACGGAATAATAGAGAACTATTCTATCCTAAAGAGGAGGCTTGAAAAGGAAGGGATCAGGTTCAGGACAGATACAGATACGGAAGTCCTTGCACATCTTATCTCTTACTACTTTGATGGAGATCTCATTGAGGCAGTAAGAAGGGCTTTAGCTGATGTGGAAGGGACATTTGGAATAGCAGTGATTCATAGAGAATCTCCTGGAAGAATTATCTTGGCAAGAAGGGGAAGTCCAATAGTAATTGGAATAGGAAATGGAGAGCATTTTGCAGCATCTGATGTAAATGCAATGATAAGATATACTGCTAATGTTGTCCCTTTAGAAGATAATGAGCTTGCAGTTGTCACAAGAGATGATTTTAATATCATGACAATCCAGGCAGCAAAGATAGTGAATAGAAGTATAACCACTGTTGATTGGAAGGCAGAAGAGGCAGAGCTAAATGGCTTTCCCCATTATATGCTAAAGGAGATATATGAACAGCCAGAGGCAGTGAATAATGCAATGAGAGGAAGGATTGATCCAGCAGAAGCAGTTCCAAAGCTTGGAGGAATAGAACCTGTATGGGATGATCTAAAAAGGTGTAAGAATTTCATAATAGTAGGTTGTGGAACCTCGTATCATGCAGGATATGTTGGAAGATATATATTTGAAAGGCTTACAGACCTGGATGTGGATGTTGAACTTGCATCTGAGTTTAGATATAGAAAACTGAACTTCCCTTCAAATACCTTTGTCCTTGCACTTAGTCAATCAGGTGAGACAGCAGATACCCTTGCTGCAATAAGGGAGGCAAGGAGGAAAGGGGCAAAACTGCTTGGGATAGTAAATGTTGTTGGAAGCTCAATTGCAAGAGAAACAGATGCAGGTGTATATAATCATGCAGGGCCAGAGATTGGCGTTGCATCCACGAAGAATTTTACTTCCCAGCTTGTGGTCCTTACACTTCTTGCCCTGCTTATTGGAAGACACCACAACCTCTCCTATACTGAAGGAGCAGAGGCAATAAGGGAGCTAAAGGCACTTCCAGGAAAGATAAAGGAAATGCTGTTTCAAGCAAATCATATTCAGGCAATAGCAGAAAAATACTATAGGTGCAATAACTGGCTTTTTATCGGAAGGAAGTTCAACTATCCGATAGCGTTAGAGGGTGCATTAAAGCTAAAGGAGGTTTCTTACATACATGCAGAAGGTTATGCAGCAGGAGAGATGAAGCATGGGCCTATTGCATTGATAAATCCAGAAATGCCCACTGTTGCAATTGTTCCCCAAGATGATATGCATGAGAAGATGATAAACAATATTCAGGAGATAAAGAGCAGAAAAGGTCCTGTTATAGCTATCTCTACCTTGGGAGATAGGGAGGTAAAGAAGATAGCAGATGATGTAATAGAGATACCGAGGACATTAGACTATCTTTATCCAATACTCACAGTTATTCCATGTCAGCTTCTTGCATATTACTGTGCAGTCCTTCTTGGAAGGGATGTAGACAAACCAAGGAATCTTGCAAAGAGTGTCACTGTGGAATAGCTATTTCCTCAATTTTCTTACATCTCCAACCCTTACAGTTACATGGGACTTGTCTAAGTATTCCAGAAAAGGAATACTGTATTTCCTTGTTGTATTTGTAAGCTCCTTAAAGTCCTTTACACTCATTTCTTTATTTTTTTCTAAAAATTCCCTGACAATGGAAAAGAGCTTTTCTACATTATCTTTATGAAGAAATAGATCCTCTTTTATTTTTACCAGTATTCCTTGAGAAAGGAGATATTCTAAGACTTGATCTGCCAAATCAGGATATTTTTCTCTAATTTCTTTAAAATATGGTGGCTGAAAATTGCTTTTTTTATAAATTTTCTCTATTTCCTCCTTTACTTTTTCTTGCTCATCTGTAAGATTGGGCTTATAGTCTTTTAACCTGACATTATCCCTTTCTATCTCTATGATTTCCTCATGTAAAAGCCCTTCCAGCATATAGTTAAAGAGCTTTATATCCTTTATAATCCTTAGCTTAGACCTAAGCTCCTCCTTTGGAATCCCCGATCTAAGGGGATATTGAGAATGATAATCTTTTATGTAAGAGAGAATAACTTCTTTTAGCTTGTTATAAAATTCCTCATGGATATAGTGTCCATCTTCATAAACATGAATCTTTTTGGAAGAAGAAAGCCTATCTATTATCTCATCCAGCTCCTCCTCAGGCATATTGCTTAAGAAAAGGAGAACCTTTTTATTTATTCCCAAAAATCCCTCAATAAAAATAAATGACTCTACTACATCTTCTTTTTTACCTCTGTATATAATAGAAAGCCTTGAAATTATTTCTTCTGAACTTATTTTTTTCTTTTTTGCTAATGGATGAACAATCTCCCCTCCTCCTATTGTCCTTACTGGAGAATAGCTTCTCACAACAAATCTATCCCCTCTTAGTACAGAGACAGGTCCTTCAAGCCTTATCTGGGCATAGCATGACTCTCCTGGAATAAGCTTTTCTTTGGCATTTAGAAAGACAATATTTCCAAGAAGTTCTGCCGTTCCTATGTGAAATCTTATCTTTTCTCTATTTTTTAGTGGTCTTTCTGCACTTGAGAGAAACTGAAAGAATACATCAACCATATAAGAAGAAAAAAGGGAATCCTTGGATGCAACAACATATCCCTTCTCTATATCCTCTTTGTTCACTCCCTGAAGACTAAGTGCAGTCCTTGTGCTTGGCCCAACTTCATTAACACTTTTCCCATGAACCTGAATAGATCTTATTTTACAGTTTATACCTACAGGATATACTGTTACCTCATCTCCCACTTTTATATTTCCAGATATGGTTGTTCCTGTAACAACTGTTCCAAATCCCTTTATGGTAAATACCCTATCCACAGGAAGCCTGAATATATATCCTATTTCTTTTTCTGGAAGTCTTTGAACAATTTCTGTGAGGGTCTCTATAAACTTATCCAATCCCTCGCCTGTTACAGAGGATACCTCAACTATAGGTGCATTTGAGAGAAATGTTTCCTTCATATATTCTCTGATATCCTCTCTTACAAGTTCAAGCCATTCTTTATCTACAAGATCTATCTTTGTAATTACAATAATTCCATATCTTATCCCTAAAAGTTCACATATTTCTATATGCTCTTTTGTTTGAGGCATGACCCCTTCATCTGCAGCAACAATGAGCGCAACAACATCTATTCCAGATGCACCTGCCACCATATTCTTTACAAATTTTTCATGCCCCGGGACATCCACAATCCCAACAAGTGTTCCATCAGGAAGGGTAAGATGTGCAAAACCAAGCTCTATTGTTATTCCCCTCTCTTTTTCCTCCTTTAGCCTATCAGTATCTATTCCTGTAAGTGCCTTTATAAGGGATGTCTTTCCGTGATCGATATGTCCTGCTGTTCCCAATATAATCCTTCTCATAGCTATCCCATGAAGTGAGATGTAACCCAGACTGCTATGCGATTACCTATAACTACAAAGATAGCTATTATGAATGTCTCAACTGCAACCTTTATATCTACAGAGGTAATAATAAGTGCAGAAAAAAGATCCGTCAATACAGCAAATCCAAGCCCTGCCATAAGTCCCCACTTCTTTATAATTAGACACATTATAAGGAGTAATGGAATGCTCAGGAATGTTCCTAAGACTGCTAACCAATAAATAGAAAGTTCAGAATTTCTTGCTATTATATTTGTCATTGCAGCCATCCTTGGGCATACAATAAAGAAGGCATATGCAAACATTAGAAGAAGATACTTGGAAGTGTCAGGATTCATCTCTTACCTCCTATACTATAAATACCTCTGATGGAGTCTTACTTAAGAGCCTATAGCCATTTTCTGTGACTAAGAATACACTTTCAATCCCGGCAGCAAACTCATCCTTAAATACCATCTTTGGCTCTAATGCAAATACCATTCCTGGTCTGAGCTCCTCATCCTTTCCCATAGCTATTATAGGCTTTTCTATAAGCTCATGCCCAATTCCATGCCCTATGAATGATACCTTATACTTGGGAGGGCCTAAGAAGTAATCAATATATCCTAATCTATATGCATGGGCAAGTGATATCTGAACAAGCTCATCCAAGGTCTGTCCAGGTTTGACCTTTTCTAGAACCTTAAACTGTATCTCTATGGCTGCCTTTGATGCATCTAATGCCTTCTTTGGCATACTCTTTATTGCAAACATCCTTGTTTCATCAAAGTGGAAACCATTTAGCATTGTCCCAAAGTCTATCATTATTGGTTCTCCTTCCCTTATCTCCTTATGACCTGCACCACAGGGAAAGGCAGGAGATGTTCCTTCCCCACTTGTTGGTGCATCTAAGAGACCTATCTTTCCTCCACTTTCTCCACTAAGGATGTGCCATGGATATGCCTCTGTCTTATAGTCTCTTACCCTTAGCTGTCCTCCATGTCCATGTCTTCTGGAAAATGTTTCGACTATACCTGCAAACTCCATCTCTGTATATCCTGGTCTAAGGTTTTCCTGAATAAACTGGAATGTCTTATAGGAGAGCTCTGCTGCCTTTTCCATCTGCTCTATTTCCCAATCAGATTTTATCATACGAACAGAATGTATAAGATCAGATGCATCTACACATTCCTGATCAGGAAATATCTGTCTATCATAGAATAGGAACTCTCTTACAGGCATGACATCAAATTCCATACCAATTCTTTTTGGTATCCTTCCATAAAACTGACTGATATATCTTGGCACACTTTTTACAGATCTTATCTCTAATATATCTTCTATGGAAGATTCCTCCTTTGCCCTTGGAAAATATTTCTTTATCATCAAAAGGGGAGGGCCTTCTGCAGGGATATACAGATAGCCATTTTGGGCAGTTCCACTAAAGTAAAAAAGGTCTACCCTCTGGGCTATAAATAATGCATCTATCTCTTTTTTTTGAAGCTCTTTCTGGATTCTATCTATCCTTTTCTTTATCTCATCCTTAGGAACTTTAAAGCCCATTTTTACCTCCTCTCCCAGTTTTTATTATATAATTTTAGTTTTTATCACATGCCATTTTCTTCTTACAAGGAAAGAAAAATTTTGTAAAATAAAATAATAATTTTAAACTTCTATGTTAAAGCCATGCTAAGAATAGTCCCTATAGGTGGATTAGGAGAAATAGGCCTTAACATGATGGCATTAGAATATGGAGACAATATGATAATCATAGATGCTGGTATTATGTTTCCTGATGACTATACACCTGGTATAGACATAATCATACCTGATTTTTCTTATATAAGACAGAACAAAGATAAGGTGAAGGCTCTAATACTCACACATGGACATGAAGATCATATAGGAGCAGTTCCTTACTTGCTAAAAGAGATAAATGTTCCTGTATTTGGAACAAGATTTACTATTGAACTTGTTAAAGAAAAGTTAAAAGATTTTGGCTTGGATTTTAGAGGATTTGAATATGTAGAACCAGGAGATATCTCTCATATTGAACCATTTAAATTAGAGTATATAAATGTAACACATAGTATAGTGGATGGAGTTGGGCTTGCAATAGAAACACCAGAAGGGATAATAATCCATTCTGGTGATTTCAAGATAGAACACTCCTCTATTAATGGAAATGGGACTGACATTGCCAGATTTGCCTATTATGGGAAAAAGGGAGTACTGATCTTTCTTTCTGATTCAACAAATGCAGAAAAGGAAGGGTTTAGCCTTACAGAAAAAGAGATAAGAGATACCTTAGAAGGTATATTTGCAAAAAGTAAAGGAAGGATTATCCTTGCAAGCTTTGCAACCAATATCCCAAGGATACAGCAGATAGTTAAGCTGGCAATTCAGTTTAAGAGAAAGATTGTATTTATGGGAAAGAACATGAAATCCTGTGTAGAGATTGCAAAAAGATTAGGATTTTTGGAGATACCAAATGATGTAGAAATAACAGAAAGACATCTTCCTCTTTATAGAGAAAATGAGATAGTAATTGTAACTACTGGATCACAAGGAGAACCTATGTCTGCATTAGTAAGGATGGCACATTCAAAGTATAGATATGTAAAGATAAAACCTGGCGATACTGTAATTCTTTCCTCTAAGTTTATTCCAGGAAATGAAGTAGCAATTACATCTGTTATTAATCAATTATACAGATTAGGGGCAGAAGTGATATATGAAACAGTTGCTGATATTCATGCATCTGGTCATGCAAAGAGGGAAGAGCTCAAGCTTATGTTAAGCCTTGTCAAACCAAAATATTTCATCCCTATACATGGAGAATATAGGCATCTTGTAAAGCATGCCCTTCTGGCAGAGGAAATGGGTATTCCGAGGGAGAATATCATGCTGCTTGAAAATGGGGATGTGGTTGCATGTGAAGATGGGATATGCTGGAGGGATGAGAAGGTTCCTACAGGAAGGATACTTGTAGATGGAAAAAGCACAGGTGATATGGATGACATAATACTTAAGGAAAGAAAGAAGCTGAGCGTCAATGGAATGGTTATTGTGGTTCTTGTAGTTGATGAAATAAAAGGAGAGATCATATATGGACCTGATATCATCTCAAAGGGATTCATATTGCAGGAATATAGGGATTTCCTCCTTGAGGAAGCAAAATGTATTGTCTTGGAGATATTTGATGAAATGAATGGGGATGAGGCTATTGATTGGGAGTCAATAAAATCAGAAATAGGGAAGAGATTAAAGAAATTCTTTTATGAAATTATTGGTAAAAATCCCCTTATAGTGCCGATAATTGTTCAGCTATAAGATGAGAAATATCTTATTAATTTCCATATTTTTTTTTATACCTTCCTTTTGTATTGCAGGAGAATGTGATACCTCTTTTCAAAAAATAAGGGAAAGATATTCTGATCTCAGAGGAATCAAGATCCAGTATAGGAGATATATTATCTCGAAAACAATGAGTATGCTTGGTGAGGGAGTAGAATCAGATATAGCAGAAGGAGAGATACTACTTAGCCCTCCCTATAACTTAAGGCTTGAGCAGAAAATCCCATCTCATGAATTTATAATAAGTGATGGAAAGACTATATGGTGGTATATTCCAAAAGATAGAATTGCTCACAAATATAAGGCAGGAAGCTTTGGAAAAGAGCTTTCTATAATAAGAAGCATATTTACAGGGATGAAAGAGATAGAAAAGGAATTTTTCTTAAGATGTAATGATTCAGATAAACTTATCTTGATTCCAAAAGAAAAATGGCAGGATATAGAAAAGATAGAAATTGTCTTATCTAAGGGATATAGAATCAGAAAAGTAAAGATATATAATATACTTGGAAGTGTTACGTGCTTTGAGATAAAGAAGGAAAAATTTGTTTCTATTAATAAAAATCTATTTCAGTTTATTCCACCACCTGATGTAAGGATCATTCAGGAAAAATGAAACCTATATTTGAATTATATAATCTCCTTTGGATGAGTTCTATACCTTTCCTTATCTCTTTTCCAAGACTAAGGTATGGATGGAAGGAAAGGATCTTTATAAATGACAAAGGTCCTTTTGATTTATGGATACATGCCGCATCTGTAGGTGAGGCTTATATGCTAAATGATCTAATAGAAAATTTGCCCAGGGATTTGAAGATAATGGCAACTACAAATACTTCTCAAGGAAAGGAGATTATTAGAGAAAAAAATAACATCCATATCAGATATCTTCCTTTTGATCTCACCTTTGTCTGGGAAAAGGCATTGTCTATCTGGAGACCTAAGCTTCTTGTTTTACTTGAAACAGAACTCTGGCCAGCACTCTTATATACCTGCCTCAAAAGTAATATTCCTGTCTTACTTCTCAATGCAAGATTAAGTAAAAAAAGTTTTAAAAGATATATGAAATTTAAGGCATTATTCAAAAAATTTCCTCCAAAGGAGATTTACGCCATATCAGAAGAGGATGCAAAGAGATATAAAGAGCTATTTGGAAAAAAAGATGTAAGGCTTATGAATAATATGAAGTTTGATAGATTGAATACAAATGGGGATAAAAAGATTGATCCTGTAGTAAAGAGATTTTTGAAGGAAAGAAAATTTATTGTCTTTGGATCTATCAGAAAGGAGGAAGAAAGAGATATATTATATGTTATAAAATATCTTCTTCAGCTTTTTCCTTGTATCTTAATAGGTGTCTTTCCAAGACATATAGAAAGGGTTAATTTTTGGAAGAATATGCTTGAGAAAGAGGGAATAAGATATGCTTTAAGATCAGAGCTGAATGATTCATTAAATAAGATTCAGGTGATACTCTGGGATATGATAGGAGAACTTCAAATGGCATATTCCTTAGCAGATGTAGCCTTTGTTGGAGGAAGCCTCAGACCATGTGGTGGACAAAATTTTTTGGAACCCCTATCCTATGGAGTTGTCCCCTGTGTTGGTCCTTTTACAGAGAATTTTAATTGGGTAGGGGATGATCTATTTGAAATGGGCCTTGTTATAAAGGTAAAAGATAGCAAAGAGCTTCTCAGGACCCTCTCCTATAGGATAATAAGTCCTGCAGCAGATAGGGATATGGTCAAGAATAAATTTGGACTATTTCTAAAAGAGAAAAAAGGTGGTATAAGAACTGCCTGCCATGCGATTCTAAAATATCTTGATCAAAGAGATACATTTGAATATAAGGAGATGCAAAATGGGGTTAAGGAAAGGAGATTGCCTGATAATTGTAGACATGCAAAATGACTTTATGCCATCTGGAGCACTTCCAGTTCCTGATTCAGATAAGATCATTCCTATTCTGAACAGTTGCATAGAGGTCTTTAGGAAAAAGTCACTTCCTATATTTGCATCGAGGGACTGGCATCCTCCAAATCATTGTTCATTTAAGGAGAATGGAGGAACCTGGCCAAGGCATTGTGTTCAGGGGACAAAGGGAGCGGATTTTGCAGATGGGCTGATCCTTCCAGAGGATGTCATTGTGATCTCAAAGGCAACAGATCCTGAAAAGGAGGCATATTCTGCACTAAAGGATACGAATCTATCTGAGATATTGAGGCAGAAGGGGATTAAAAGATGCTTTGTAGGAGGGGTAGCAACAGAATATTGTGTTTTCAATACCGTGATGGATCTCCTTAGTCTTGGATATGAAGTATATCTGATCTCAGATGCCATAAAGCCTGTTAATTTTGAAGATGGAAAGAGGGCAATAGATGAGATGAAGAAGAAAGGAGCAAGGATCATCAATTCTGGAGAGATAGCATGAAGGTGAATAAGAAGGAGATTATATATGAGGGAAGGGTATTTAAGCTGACAAAAGAGAATATTACATTAAAGAATGGTGTTACAACAGAGCTTGATATAATAAGGCATCCTGGTGCCTCAGCCATTGTCCCTGCCTATGGATATGATCAGATAATACTGATAAGGCAGTATAGGCATGCCATAGGGGAGTATATATGGGAGATACCTGCTGGAACACTTAACAAAGGTGAGGATCCATTAGAGTGTGCAAAGAGGGAGCTCCTTGAAGAGACAGGATATAGGGCAAATTTCTGGGAAAAGCTTGGTGTAATTACTCCTGTTCCTGCATACTCTGATGAAAAGATACATGTATATTTTGCCGCAAACCTTGTAAAGGAAGGTGATCAGGATCTTGACGAAGATGAGGTATTGGATGTGCATAGGTTTAAGGTAAGGGATGTCATGGAGATGATAAGAAGGGGTGAGATAAAGGACAGCAAAACAATTGCTTCTATCTTTATGGCAACACTCTGGATAAAAAATAAGGTTGAGGAAGGGAAGAAATGATTCCAGTAAGGGAGATTGTAAAGGGAAGGAAGTATATAAAGGTTTCTGCACCTTGTAGGATAGATGCTGGAGGAACATGGGATATAAAGGCTATGGCACTTCCATTTGAGGAGATATCCCCAACCACAGTAAATATTGCACTAAGTCTGAGGACATATGTAAAGATTAGCCCATTTGATGAAAATTATATAAAGATATCCTCAAAGGGATTTGAGACAAAGATATTCTCTGTCTCTGAACTTTCCTTTGATCCACCTTATGGTCTATTTCTTGCTGCAGTTTGCCACTTTGGCTTTCATGGATTAGAGATAAGCATAAATTCTACTTCTCCTATCCAGTCTGGGCTTGGAGGATCAAGCACAGCTCTTGTTGCCCTTATAAAGGCACTTTCAGAGATAAAAAAAGAGATAGATGGAAAGGAACTATCAAAAGAAGAAATACTTTATCTATCCTACCACATAGAGGATGCAATAAGCGGTGGAAGTTGTGGTGCACAGGATCAGGCTGCTGGTATATATGGAGGGGTAAACAAATGGGTATGGAGATATAGTAAGCCCTATATCTGTGAAAGATTTTCTCTCTTGGATGAACCTTCTCAAAAAAGGCTTTCTGAAAGGATCCTTGTCCTATACACGGGGAAAAGGCATCTCTCGGCAGATACAAATAAGGGATGGATAAGGGACTTCCTTTCAGGAAAGACGCAAAAGGGATGGATAGAGGTAAATGAAATCATCCACAGGTTTGCAGATGCAATAAAGGAGATGGATATAGGAAAGGCAGTTGAGCTATTAAATAAGGAGATGGAGATAAGAAGAGAGATTACTCCAGATGCATTTACTCCTATCACAGAGAAGCTGATTAATCAGGCAAAAGAGATGGGATGTGCAGCAAGATTTGCTGGGGCTGGTGCTGGTGGAAGCGTGTGGGCAATAGGAGAAAGGGAGAATATAGAAAGGCTTGGCTATAGTTGGCAGAGGGCTATATCAGAGATAGAGGATGCAAGGATATTGGAATGCACAATAGATCCAGAAGGCCTGATCGTCTATGAGGCTTGATTTTGCCCTTGGGTAGTGATATATGGGCAAATAAAGATCATATGCTCAAAAAGGAGGAGGAAGATGGAAGAGAAGAAGGATCCAAGGAAGATCCAGGAAGAGGAGATAAGGAAGAAGCTCAGCAGCATAAAGCACAAGATAATGGTTATGAGTGGAAAAGGAGGAGTTGGAAAAAGTAGCATTGCTGCCTACCTGGCAGTCCTTCTGTCCAAGAAAGGATATAAGGTCGGCCTAATGGATATAGATCTTCATGGACCGAGCATTCCAAGGATATTAGGTCTTAAAAGCGGGATCATGCCTGCACCTGTTCCTGGAAAGGCATTTCCTGCAAGGCTTTCTGACAACTTAGAGGTGATCTCCATAGAGGTGCTTATGGGTGAAGATAAGGATATTGCAACTATATGGAGAGGACCAATAAAGATAGGGGTTATAAGGCAGTTTATCGCCGATATTGAATGGTCAAATCCAGATTTTCTCATAATCGACTCTCCTCCTGGAACAGGTGATGAACCCCTAACAATTGCACAGACTATATCAGATTCAAAGGCAATAATAGTAACCACTCCTCAGGAGATCTCCCTTGCAGATGTAAGAAAGTCCATAAACTTCTGCCAGAAGGTAAATATGGAGATACTTGGAATAATAGAGAATATGAGTGGATTTGTATGTCCTCACTGTGGAAAGGAGATAGATCTCTTTAAGAAGAGAGGTGGAGAAGAGGTTGCAAGGGCAAAGGGATTGAGATTTCTTGGAAGGATTCCTCTTGATCCAAAGGCTGTAGAGGCGGCTGACAATGGAGATATCTCTTTCTTAGATGACGATAGCCTTCCTTTTACAAGGGCAATAAAGGAGATTACAGATAGGGTAGAAGAGCTCTGTATGAAAAAGCAGGCTTGATAAAACATAAAAATCCTCTATAATTTCTTTGAAATCCAATAAAAAGAGGATCTTATGACCCAGATAGAAGAGGCAAAAAAGGGTATTGTCACTCCAGAGATAAAGAAGGTTGCAGAAAAAGAAGATATACCTGTAGATATTCTTTTGGAGAAGGTTGCAGAAGGCAGGGTTGTTATTCCATTTAACAAGAGGCATAAGGGATGCGAACCCTGTGGTATTGGAGAAGGACTTACTGTAAAGATAAATGCAAACATAGGAGCATCCTCTGATAGGGCAATCTTAGAAGAGGAACTTGAGAAGCTAAGGGCTGCAATAAAAGCAGGTGCTGATACGGTGATGGATCTTTCTACTGGAGGGAATCTGGACGAATTTAGAAGAGCTATACTTAGAGAATCCAATGTTCCTGTTGGAACCGTCCCCATATATCAGGCAGCAATAGAGGTTGCAGAAAAGAAGGGAGGAATTATCTATCTTACAGTAGATGAGATATTTGAGGTGATAGAAAGGCAGGCAGAAGATGGTGTAGATTTTATGACAGTCCACTGTGGCCTTACATTAAAAGGACTTGAACTGCTTAAGGATCAAGGAAGGATAACTGACATAGTAAGCCGAGGAGGATCATTTCTTACCACATGGATGCTATATCATGAAAAGGAAAACCCTCTATATGAACACTATGATAGGCTTTTGGAGATAGCAAAAAAGTATGATGTAACCCTTAGTCTTGGAGACGGATTGAGGCCAGGATCCATCCTGGATGCAACAGATAGGGCACAGATACATGAGCTTATAATACTTGGGGATCTTGTAAGAAGGGCAAGGGAATATGGTGTTCAGGCAATGGTAGAAGGGCCAGGACATGTTCCTTTAAATCAGGTAGAGGTAAATATAAAGCTACAGAAAAGCCTTTGTGAAGGAGCACCATTTTACGTGCTTGGCCCCCTTGTTACAGATATTGCTGCTGGATATGATCATATTGCTGCAGCAATTGGTGGTGCAATAGCAGGTGCAAGTGGTGCTGATTTCCTTTGCTATGTTACTCCTTCAGAGCATCTCTGCCTTCCAGGTGTAGAGGATGTAAAAGAAGGGGTTATTGCAGCAAAGATTGCTGCACATGCTGCAGATATAGCAAGGGGGAATAAGAGGGCAATTGAAAGGGATAAGAAGATTTCCTTGGCGAGAAAGAATCTGGATTGGGAAACCCAGATAAGGCTTTCTGTCGATCCTGAAAAGGCAAAGATGTATAGGGAGAAATTCCCTCCATCTGAAGAAGAGGTATGTACAATGTGTGGAAAGTATTGTGCAATAAAGCAGGTAAAAGAATTCTTTGGAGGGAAGAAGTGAAGGGAAAGATTTTTTTACTCACCTTAATCCTTATCTTTTTTGCCTTTAATTCCTATGCATTGGAGCTTAAAAGCCCTGCCTTTAAACAGGGAGGAAGGATACCTGAAAGATATACCTGCGATGGAGATGACATATCTCCTCCCTTAAAGTGGGATAATGTTCCTAAGGGAACAAAGAGCTTTGTAATCATATGTGATGATCCAGATGCACCTATGGGAACATGGGTTCATTGGGTATACTATGATATTCCAGCTACAATAAATGAGCTTCCAGAAAATATCCTTCCAGAAGAGAATCCTTCCATAGGAGGGACACAGGGGATAAATGACTTTAAGAAGATAGGATATGGTGGGCCTTGCCCTCCAGGGGGAACACATAGATACTTCTTCAAGCTATATGCATTAGATGATATGCTCAATCTTCCTGCAGGTCTTACAAAGCATCAGGTCTTACAAAGGATGGAAGGTCATATAATAGATAAGGCTATACTTGTTGGTATATATTCACGTTAGCCTCAAAGCAATATTTACTGAATCTATCTTTTAACTCTTCAGGAAGTGGGATAGGATACTGTCCTGTAAAGCATGCAAGGCAGAGTTTATCTTCAGGTATCTTTGTTGCCTCTACAAGGCTCTCCTTTGATAAATATCCAAGACTATCTAATCCAAGAAATTCTCTAATTTCTTCAATACTCTTTTTTGCAGCAATAAGCTCTCCTTTTGTAGAAAAGTCAATTCCATACACACATGGGAATTTATGGGGAGGACAGCTTACTAACATATGAACCTCTTTAGCCCCAACCCTTCTGAGTGTCTTTACCCTGAGCCTTGCAGTAGTTCCTCTTATAATAGAATCCTCCACTATTATTACCCTCTTTCCAGAGATAAGCTCCTTCACTGGATTCAGTTTTACCTTTACACCAAAGTCCCTCATGCTCTGAGATGGCTGAATAAATGTCCTTCCTACATAGTGATTCCTGATCATTCCCATCTCAAAAGGTATTCCTGATGCCTGTGCATATCCTATTGCAGCGTAATTTCCAGAGTCAGGAAATGGCATAACAAAGTCTGCATCAATTGGATATTCCTTTGCCAGCAGCATCCCCTGTCTCTTTCTAAAAAGATAGACATTTTCTCCAAAAACAACGCTATCAGGTCGTGCAAAGTATATCAGTTCAAATATACACTGGCTTACTATAGAATCTATTCCAGATGGAATGCTTCTTACGCCATTTTTATCAATTATCAGTATCTCTCCAGGCATGATATCCCTGATATATTCTGCATCTACCAGATCTAATGCACATGTTTCAGATGCAATCACATATGAATCTGGCCATATCCTTCCAAAACAAAGCGGTCTGAATCCATTTGGATCCCTTACTGCAATAATGGAATCCTCTGTCATTATTACAATGGAGTATGCACCTTTTATCTTCTTCATTGTGCTTATTATTGCCTCTTCCAATCCCTTCCTGAGCTCCTTTGCAATGAGATGAAGTATTATCTCACTATCCATAGTAGTCTGAAATATGGAACCTTTTTTTTCAAGCTCCTCCCTGAGTCCTATTGCATTGACCAGATTTCCATTATGGGCAATTGCAAAGAATTTTCCTGCATATTGGATCCTGAATGGCTGTGCATTAGAGATAAGAGAAGAGCCTGTTGTAGAATATCTTACATGACCTAAGGCAATATGACCTTTTAGCTTATTTAGGATCTCTTCATTAAATACATCATGGACAAGGCCCATTGCCTTGTATTCAGATATAATTTTCCCGTCAGAGCTGATTATACCAGCACTCTCCTGTCCCCTATGCTGAAGTGCATAGAGGCCAAAATATGTCAGCTTTGCTGCATCTGGATGATTATAGACCGCAAATATACCGCATTTTTCCCTTGGATATGCTAAAACCATATCTCTCTGCTATGTCTCTATGATATTCCTGGAGGCTCTTTACTGTTAATCCCTTGCTCCTCATTGCTTTTATAGCCTTTGCCGTTGCTCTTGCTCCAGCAATTGTAGTTGTATAAGGAACCTTAAATGCAACTGCTGCCCTTCTTATATAGAACGCATCTGTGATTGCCCTCTTTGTTCCTGTTGTGTTTATTACAAGGTCTATCTCACCATTCTTTATCATATCTATAATATTAGGCCTTCCTTCATTTAGCTTATTTACCTTTTCATTTGGAATGCCATGTTTTTTCAAAAATGAGGATGTCCCTTCTGTTGCAACAATCCTGAATCCCATATCATAGAAGGCCTTTGCAATATCTACAGATGCCATCTTATCCCTGTCACTTATGCTCATAAATACTGTTCCTTTTAATGGAAGGCTTTGTCCTGCTGCAAGCTGGGATTTTGCAAATGCAAGCTCAAAATCTTTATCTATCCCCATTACTTCTCCTGTAGATCTCATCTCTGGTCCTAAGACTATCTCTACCTCTGGAAACCTATCAAATGGAAATACTGATTCTTTTACACACACATGTGGTGGAATCACCTCTTTTGTAAGACCAAGGGATTTAAGACTATATCCCATCATTACCTTTGTGGCAAGTCTTGCTAATGGAATTCCAGTAGATTTACTTACAAATGGGATTGTCCTTGAAGCCCTTGGATTTACTTCCAATACATAGACAATATTGTCTTTTACTGCAAGCTGGATATTCATGAGGCCAACCACATTCAGCTCCCTTGCTATTGCCTTTGTCTGCTCCTTTATCTCCTCTATTATCTCTTTCTTCAGAGATATTGGAGGAAGGGCACATGCACTGTCTCCACTGTGGACCCCTGCCTCCTCAATATGCTCCATTATCCCGCCAATAACCGTTATCTCTCCATCAGATATGGCATCCACATCTATTTCTGTTGCATCCTCCAAGAATTTGTCTATTAAGACAGGCTTTCCAGGAGAAACCTCTACTGCACTCTTTATATACTGCTCTAAGTCATTCCTATCATATACGATCTCCATTGCCCTTCCACCCAGGACAAAGGATGGTCTGACAAGGACAGGATATCCTATCTTTTCTGCTATTTCTATTGCCTCTTGCTCATTTGTCGCGATACCATTTTTTGGCTGAAGTAGTCCCAATTTGTTTAAAAGCTGTTGAAATCTCTTTCTATCCTCTGCCCTGTCTATGCTATCAGGACTTGTTCCAAGTATATTTACGCCTGCCTCTTCAAGTGGAACAGCTATGTTTAGTGGAGTCTGTCCACCAAATTGCACAATTACTCCCATTGCACCTTCTTGTTCTACAATGTTCAATACATCCTCTGTTGTTATTGGCTCAAAATATAGCTTATCTGATGTATCATAGTCTGTGCTGACAGTTTCTGGATTACTATTTACCATTATGCTTTCAATACCAAGCTCCTTTAGTGCAAAGGATGCCTGAACACAGCAATAGTCAAATTCTATTCCCTGACCTATCCTGTTTGGTCCTGCACCTAAGATAACAACCTTCCTTTTATCTGACCTCCTTATTTCATTTTCTGCCTCATATGTAGAATAGTAGTATGGGGTGTATGCCTTAAACTCTGCTGCACATGTATCTACAAGCTTATATACAGGCCTTACACCCTTTGATTCCCTTATCCTTCTTACATCAAGCTCCTTCAATCCAAATATGTCTGCCAGGTATTTATCAGAGAATCCGTATGACTTTACTTTATGGAAGAATTCCCTGTCCCACATATCTGGCATCTTTCTTTCTTTTGCAAGCCTCCTAATCTCTTCCTCAAACTTGTATATCTGATAGATGTGATAGAGGAACCAAGGATCTATGTGCGTAAGCTTATATATCTCATCTATGGAGAATCCCTTCTTAAATGCCTGGTATATGTAGAACAGTCTCTTGGAATTTGGATTTATCAGTCCACTTCTTATCTCATCAATCCCCATCTCCTCTTCAGATCCAAGGCCAAATCTATTTATCTCCAAGGACCTTATCGCCTTTTGAAGCGCCTCCTTAAATGTCCTTCCAATAGCCATCGTCTCACCAACGGACTTCATGGATGTTCCTATGATGTCCTTTGCACCATGAAACTTCTCAAATGCCCATCTTGGAATCTTTACAACACAATAGTCTATTGTTGGCTCAAATGATGCCCTTGTCTCCTTGGTTATATCATTCGGAAGCTCATCTAAGGAGTATCCAACAGCAAGCTTTGCAGCAATCTTTGCAATAGGAAAACCTGTTGCCTTAGATGCAAGTGCAGAGCTTCTGGAAACCCTTGGATTCATCTCTATTACCATCATTTCTCCATTTTCAGGATTTACTGCAAACTGGATATTAGATCCTCCTGTCTCAACACCTATCTCCCTTATAACAGCAATTGCAGCATCCCTCATCCTCTGATATTCCTTATCAGTAAGTGTCTGTGCAGGTGCAACAGTGATGCTATCTCCCGTATGAATTCCCATTGGATCAAAGTTTTCAATAGAGCAGATTATAACCACATTGTCTTTATAATCACGCATTACCTCAAGCTCATATTCCTTCCATCCAATTAAGGACTCCTCTATCAGGATCTCTGAAATAAGGCTTGCATCAAGACCTGCCTTTGCAACTATCTCAAGCTCTTCCCTGTTATAGACAACGCCACTTCCTGTTCCACCAAGTGTAAAGCTTGGCCTAATTATTAGAGGATATCCTATCTCTTCTGCTGCCTTTCTTGCCTCCTCCATACTTCTTGCAATTCTGCTTTTTGGAACCCTAAGCCCTATCCTTTCCATTGCTGCCCTAAATTCTTCCCTATCCTCTGCCTTTCGTATCACAGAAACAGATGCACCAATCATCTCCACATTTAGCTCATCAAGTATTCCTGTTTCAGCAACCTTAACAGCAGTGTTAAGTCCTGTTTGTCCACCAAGTGTTGGAAGAAGGGCATCTGGCCTTTCTCTTTCTATTACCTTTATTGTGAACTCTGGAGTAATTGGTTCAATATATGTATGATGAGCCATCTCTGGATCTGTCATTATGGTTGCAGGATTACTATTTATAAGAACCACTTCATATCCTTCTTCCCTCAATGCCTTACATGCCTGTGTTCCAGAATAGTCAAATTCACATGCCTGACCTATCACTATTGGACCTGATCCTATTATTAGTATCTTCTTTAAATCTGTTCTCTTTGGCATGGCTAATCCTTCATAAGCTCTATAAAGAGATCAAATAGATAATTTGCATCATGGGGGCCAGGTGATGCCTCTGGATGATATTGAACAGAAAAGGCACGAAGCTTTTCATGCCTTATTCCTTCTAAGGTATTATCATTCAGGTTTATATGAGTAACCTCCACATCCTTTGGAAGTGTGCTTGTATCTACACAGAATCCATGATTTTGTGCAGTAATTTCAACCCTTCCTGTTTTAAGATTCTTTACAGGCTGATTTCCTCCCCTATGCCCAAACTTAAGCTTATATGTCTTTGCACCAAGTGCAAGGGAAAGTAGCTGATGACCCAAGCATATTCCAAATATTGGTCTTTTTCCAAGCTCTTTCCTTATGGTCTCTATAGCATAGGTTAAAGGAGCTGGATCTCCTGGTCCGTTACTCAAGAAAAGCCCATCAGGATCAAGCATGTCTATGATCTCTGAACTTGTCTGAGCAGGGACAACAAGTATATTACATCCTCTTTTCTCTAAGGAGCGAAGGATATTGTATTTTATTCCAAAGTCTATTGCCACAACCCTGAATCCTTTCTTTTCTGGCCATTTAAAATTCTCAATTCCTTCTTCTAAGGGAATAGGTCTTCCATCTTGCCAAATATAAGGCCTTTTACATGTTACATACTTTACGAGGTCTCTTCCTTTTATGTCAGGAGACTGCTTTGCTTTCTTTGTAAGGGATTCTGGATCAAGGTCATATGTAGAGATTGCCCCTTTCATTGCTCCCTGAATCCTTATGTGTCTTGTAAGGGCCCTTGTATCTATAGCTTCTATTCCAGGGACATTCCACTTTATGAGATAATCTTTAAGACTCATCTTAGATCTCCAATTGCTTGGAAAGTCCTGATATTCCCTTACAATAAGAGCCCTTACCTGAACTCTATCTGATTCTATGTCTTCATAGTTTGTTCCATAATTCCCGATAAGGGGATATGTCATTGTAACCATTTGGCCACAATAGGAGGGATCTGTTATTATCTCCTGATATCCTGTTATACTGGTATTAAAGACTACCTCACCTGTTGTTTCAAAAGGGCCTGTAAAGGAGCGTCCCCAAAAGTATGTTCCGTCTTCTAATGCAAGGAGTGCTTTCATCTTGCCCGCTATTTTTTAAGTCAATACCATACTATCGTCAAGGAAAAGATTTTATAAAGAAACCTTATAAAGTCTGTAAATCCTGCTTGAGCCTTTCTTCTTCCATTCTTTTAACAAGATAAGAAATGGAAGATTTTTAATATCTTTTCTCCATTTTTCATTTTCCCAAAAAACATATTTTATCTGATATTTTCTCAAATAATCAACAATTCGATCCTTGGAGAGGCTAAAAATAGAAATATTTGTAAGCACATATCCTTTACAAAATATATAAAAAGATTTGAGATTTGCATAAAGATCAATTCTTCTATCATAAGATAGCACCAGAGCAGGCCTTCCTTTTTCTATGGATGCTATGTATTCTCCGGCTTTCTTATATATCAAGGCATCCTTCCTCCTTAATTTTAGGTTATATAGAAAACAGGAAATGATTATAAAGAGGGTTAAGAAAAGAGCAAAATTTCTACTTTTTCCATATTTATCTATTAAATAATGGATGCAAGGTGCTATAAGGAAAAAGCTTGGAAAGAAGAAGATTGAAAGATATCTTCTGGAATAGCATACAGCTCCAAAAAATATGATCAGAAGAAGGAATGCCTCAAATGAAAGAAGGATAAGATATATAAATTCAATCCTTTTTAAATGCCTTTTTAATCCCTTTATTCCTATAAGAAAGATAAGAAAATATGGAATTGAAAATACATAGAGAATTCCCCCTCCTAAGATATGAGGACTAAGTTCTAATAGCCTTTTTAGGCTAAAATTTTTGAAATAATTTAACAAAGTTAGCCTTGGTGAAAGATAGAGTTTCCATATCTCAGGTCTTATAAAAAAGGCCAAAGATAAGAGAAAGATAAAGATACTACAGACAAGAAGCCATTTTTTCTTTCCTGTAAGGAAAAGCAAAAAAAATGGAGAAGAAAGTGCAAATAAAAGGCCTTCTATTCTGATAAATGAAGAAATAAGAAAAGAAAGAAAAGAGAGGATAAAATAGATTTTTTTCTCTTTATTTAACCAAAGGATTGCAAAAAAGATCCCTGAGCACAGAAAAAACCAGAACATCTGGTCTTTTATTACATCGGTACTCAATCTTGAAAGAAAGGGATTTACAGAAAATAGGAGTGAAGAAAAGAATGCTGTTTTTTTATCAAACATGAGAAGAAGGGAAAGATACACAGGAATTAAACAGATAACAGAGAAGAATAGAGAAAGTGCTCTTGCTGCGATAATCCAATCACCAAATATCCTGTAAGATATAGGAATAAGGAAATGATAAAGAGAAAGATAATTTTTACCACAGTTTTTTGCATCTAATATCCTTCCCTGATAAAGAAGCTTTGCCTGATTAATATACTCAAATGCATCTGAATTAACAACAGGGGTTCTAAAATAGACCCATAATTTAATCACAAGGGATATCAGTATTAATAAAGCAAGTGCCCTATATGGATCTTTCTGCATAAAGAAAGGATTTATCTTTCCAGAATTGTCTCTTTTATCTTATGACCAAAGTGCCTTCCTGCTTCCTCTACATATCCCATAACCTTATCACCCTTTTTCAGTTTTACAACAGATAGGGCCTCCCCCTCCTTTCCTACAAGTCTTATTGTCTCTGCATTCTGAAGGATTGTGCTTACAGGGCCAAATGGCCCCTTTGCCTCTACAAGAAGAAGTGGCCTTTTTTCTATCTTTACTCTTCCAACTATTACTGGAAATGCCTCACCTTTCCAATTTACACATATAACGTTATCTCCTGCCTTAAGCTCAGAAAGATACTTTGTCTTTCCACCTGGAACCATTATGTATGCATGGACTGCCCCTGCATTTACCCTAAATGGTCTTGGCTCTACATATGGATTCTCTATGCTTTCTGAATGGACAAGAAATAGTGCCTGACTGCTATTTCCAACAAGCATCCCTTCTCCAGGTCCCATATTTGTGCATGTATCTACACAGACCCTATCTCCCATTCCTATTGGAACAACAGACTCTATCTCAAATTCTACTAAAGGGATCTTCTGCCTTTCCATCCTTACTCCATTTATTATCTCCTTTACCTTTACAGGATCCTCCTCCACTATGACAATTCCATCAACCCCCTTTTCAAGTATTCCGAATGCTGTCTTTGCCTCATCCAAGTCCTTGACCTCTACAAATATGTTTTTATTTGCCTTCGCAATGAGATTCTCTAATGGAATAATCTTCCAATCCTTTGTCCTCACAATGACCCTCTTCTTAGAGACCTCCTCAACGATTTTATCCTCGTCTTCAGATGAGGTGATCTCCATAACTACTACATCCTTTTCCCATTTTATATCTCCATCCTTAGCAACAGTCTTTATTATCCCAAGCTCCTTTACCTCTTTTACCTTATCATCTGGGACAATTACTGCATCAGCCCCTCCTTCAAGGGCTGTTGTTACAAGCTTTTTATTCCATGGATCTGCCTTAACCCATATCTCTTTCATTTTGGTCCCCCTTTATAAGTTGTCTTATAGATAAAAATATCTTATTAAATCTTTCTTTATCCTTTTTGGAGATAATATCAAAAAAATCTCTTGCATCCTTCATATAGGAGTCTATGCACTTAATAGACCAAGTATTTTCCATAAGAAGGGAAGCAAAAAGCTCAGGATCCTGATGAAACATTTTTTTTATCCTTTTAAGCTTTCTCATAAATGTCTGGGTAGATGCATTCTCTATTTTTTCCCATCCTATACCAGACTCCTTTATTCTCATAGCAAGGCAGATGGTTTCAAAGTGGTTTATTCCCTGGATAATTCCCATTATTTTGTCATGCTCTTCAGGCGTAAGAAAGACCAATTCAAGTCCTTCTCCCTTAAGCAAGCCTATTATCCAATTATTCCATCTTTCTCCTCTTCCACTACAGATTGCAACCTTTTTTGATTCCCTATCTTCTATATCTATGCCAAATAAAGGATGAAGACCAATCACTTCTGCCTTTGAATATTTTAGCATTGCATCAATTGGCCTTTTTTTTATGGATGTAAGATCCATAAAAAGCGCATCTTCAGATATAAGTGGTCCAACCTTTTTTATCACATCCTCTGTAACTGATATAGGAACAGATATAACAACAACATCACACATCTCTGCAGCATCTTCCATACTCATTTCTGTCTTTCTTCCTACTTTAAGAACCCTATATCCCCTTTTTTCACATATATCAGCAAACCAGGATCCCATCCTTCCTGTCCCACCAATAATCCCTATCAATGGATCTTTAAATTTTTCCTCTATTCCCACGGCTTATCTGCGGCAGGATATGAACCAAGCCTTTTTAAAAGCACACAAGATTCTTCCATCTCAAGAAGTGCCTCATTTACCTTGGGATCCCTTTCATGTCCTTCCATATCTACATAGAATAGATATTCCCATTTCCTGGTCTTCATAGGCCTTGACTCAATCCTTGTCATATTAATCCTTTTCTTTGCAAGTGCCTCTAATGCCCTAAATAGTGCACCAGGTTTATCTCTTAAGAAAAAGAGAATAGAAGTCTTATCTCTTTTTGTTGGTTCCTGAACAGGATTTTTTCCTATTAACAAGAATCTTGTAATATTATTTGGTGTGTCCTCTATTCCTTCCATCAATATATTAAGCCCGTATATCTCTGAAAGGAGCTTGTTTCCTATTACAGCTACTCCATCTTCTTCTGCAGCAATTCTTGCACCAGCAGCAGTGCTCTGTGTCTCATATATCTCCACATTTCCCATATTCGCCTTTATCCAGGCTTTACATTGAGCAATTGCCATGGGATGAGAATATATCTTTTTTATCTTTTTTATGTCTTTTTCCTTTGACATAAGGCTATGTCTTATCCTTAAAAGGAATTCTCCATTTATCTTTAAATCATACTTATAAAGCATATCCAGGGTGGTATTTACAGAACCTTCATATGAATTCTCAATAGGAACTATCCCTTGTTGGCAGGTTCCTTTTTCAACGCTCAGAAATACTTCTTCTATAGTATCTAATGGGTAGAAGAGGGCAGATCTTCCAAACATATATAGGGCCGCCTGATGTGAAAAAGTCCCTTCTGGACCGAGAAATCCTACCCTTACGGGGAGCTGGACAGATCTGGATGCAGAGATTATTTCATTAAATATTGCCCTTAATGTCTCATAAGGAATTTTATTCTTTGCCTTTTTAACAAGTCTTTCAAATATCTTTCTTTCTCTTGCTGGATCAAATACATCAAGTCCAAGCCTTTTTTTTATATCACCTATCTTTTCTGCAAGATTCTGCCTTTTTATTAAAAGATCAAGTATCTGATCATCTATTTTATCTATTTTTTTTCTATATTCTTCTAATAGACTCCAATCACTCTCACTTCCTTTCACCTCTTACTCCTTACTCAGAAATTCCATTGCCTCTTCTACACTTGTGCCTTTATGAACTATCATACAGAGAGCCTGAACCATCCTCTTTGGATTTTTGTGCTGAAATACATTTCTTCCAATTGAGATACCTGACGCTCCTGCTTCCATAGCTCCTTTCACCATCTCAAGAACGGCCCTGTCGGAATCCATCTTTGGTCCTCCAGCAATAACTACAGGAACATGGCATCCCTCTACAACCTCCCTGAAGGATTCTAGATTTCCTGTATAAGACACCTTCACAACATCTGCACCAAGTTCAGCACCAACCCTTGCAGCATGCTTTACCATATCCACTGCATACTCATCCTTTATCTTCCTTCCCCTCGGATACATCATTGCAAGAAGTGGCATCCCCCATTCATTTGTAATCTTTGAAATCATTCCAAGATCTTTCAACATCTCTCTCTCATTGTCATCTCCTATGTTGATATGAATAGAAACTCCATCTGCACCAAGCCTTATTGCTTCTTCAACTGTGCAGACAAGGGTCTTTGAATTCGGTGAAGGTGAAAGGCTTGTGCTTGCAGAAAGATGTATTATAAGCCCAAGATCTGGCCCACTTCCCCTATGCCCTTTTACTACCATTCCCTTATGAAGCACCACTGCATTTGCTCCTCCTTCTGCTACTTGAGCTACTGCCTTTTTCATATCTGTTATTCCATATATCGGCCCCATACTTACTCCATGATCCATTGGAACAATAACAGTCTTTTTTGTCTCCCTATTAAATATCCTCTCAAGCCTTATCTCTTTACCAATCATCTCTATCCTCCATAAATCTTTTGTCTTAAATAATGGTCTGCTATAGTAATCTTTACCATTGCCTCAAGGACAGGTATTATCCTTGGAATAGCAGATACATCATACCTTCCCTTGAGTCTAATCTTTACAGGATTTCCATCCTTATCAATGGTATCCTGCTCCTTTGCTATAGATGGTATAGGCTTTACTGCTACCCTTAATACTATATCTTCCCCATTCGATATACCACCAAGTATACCACCTGCATTATTGGAAGAAAACCCGGAAGCTGTAATAGGATCATTATTTTCTGATCCCCTCATCCTTGCTGCTCTAAATCCTGCACCAATCTCAACTCCCTTTACAGCACCAACACTCATGACTGCCTTTGCGAGATCTGCATCTAATTTATCAAATACTGGCTCTCCAAGCCCAGGAGGACAGTTTTTTACTACAATCTCTACAATCCCACCAATTGAATCTCCCTCTTTTCTTATCCTTTCTACAAGCTCTTCCATCTTTTTTGATGCATTTAGATCTGGACATAAAAAAGGACTTTCTTCTATTTTGCTCACATCTATGTTTTCTGCCCTTATTCCACCAAATTCAATAGTATAGCCAACTACCTTTATCCCTAAGGGAGCTATTACCTTTTCTGCAACAACTCCAGCGGCAACCCTTGCAGCAGTCTCTCTTGCAGATGCCCTTCCTCCACCTCTATAGTCTCTATGTCCATACTTTTTAAAGTATGTATAGTCTGCATGTCCTGGCCTGAATATATCCTTTATCTTTTCATAGGGGCTGCTATCCACATCCCTGTTTCTTATTATAAGTGTTATAGGAGTTCCTGTGGTAAGTCCTTGAAATACACCAGATACTATTTCTACCCTATCTGGTTCCCTTCTTGTAGTATCAGAAGGAGAAGAGCCAGGCCTTCTTCTTTTCATTGCAGATTCAAAGTCCTTTTCTGAAAGGGGAATCTTAGATGGACACCCATCGATGACAACACCAATTCCCCATCCATGGGATTCTCCAAATGTGGTAATTCTAAATAATTGACCAAAGGAGTTACCTGGCATATCTTTCCCTAAGCCTCTTTAATATTATCTCAGAAACCTCATCTATGGAAAGGGTATCAGTATCAATGGAAAAGTCAGCACTCTTCTCATATATTGGATTCCTTTCCCTTAGGACATCCTCTATCTCACTTAAAGGATCTCTTCCTTTGAGGCCTGGCCTTATATTAGTCTTGTCCTCAAGCATCCTCTTTTTTATAGTTTCAGGTCTTGCTTTAAGCCAGACAACCCATCCCTTCTTCGTCAACTC
>JALVZP010000143.1 GCA_027037575.1 Desulfobacterales bacterium
GAGAACTATTATCTCCTCTATTCCAAGAGAATAAAACCTGTCCCTGTTTTTCTTAAAGAGCTCCTCCGCCTTATCAAAGTATCCTCCGTCATAGAGGAATATTCCACAACATCCTTCATCTTTTAGGATCCTGAATCTTATTCCAAGCCTCCTTAGTGTGTTTATGGTAGCATCTACCGTATCTCCTTGAAAAAAGGAGGAGATACATCCAAGAAAAAGGAGTGTATCCGATTCCTCCTCAAAGAACTCCCTATAAGAATCCCTGTAAGTCAGCCTCTTCTCATCCTCCTTTAAGACTGCATTTCCCCTTTTGATTATGCTCTCTATGATCCTCCTTTGGGAATCTAAGGGAAGGATCCCTTCTCTATAAAGTATGTTTCTTCCATATACAATAAGCTCTCCTATATTTATCTCTGATGGACATACCTGTGTGCATCTCCCACATCCGTTGCATGTAAGGAGGCTCTTTAAGATATCTTCCCTCCTTTCTCCATCCAGGATTTGCCTCAATGCATTCAATCTTCCCAGAGGAGAATAGACATCTTCCTTCCTTAAAGAATAGGAAGGGCAGATCCCTTCCTCCATACAGAGACCACACTCTACACATCTTTCCAGCTCTTTCTTTATTTCTATGGTATCCATCTTGATGCTCCTACCAATAAAGAATGAGATTAGTATTTTTATATATTATGAGACTGTTTGAAAAACAAGAAATAAAAAAAGATGCCTGCTGAAATTATGAAAAAACTTATAGAGGCACGTCTAAAAGAAGATATTCAATACCTTAAATAAAAAATTAAAATTTCACACAAGGAAGCCTTTTCTTTAAAGGCTTCCTTGTGTTCAAGAATAAATTTAATATTATGAACTTTCAACTATCTTGTCGAACTCTTCCACCGAAATTGCCTGGAATGTAGAAAATTTTATATCCAGCTCTTTTGCCAGCTCAATAGAGCATTTCATTGCCTGTTCCATATTGTCAAATTCTACCAAAAGAAGAAGATCTTTCTCCCCAAGTAAGGCATAGGCAGAAATCAATTTTCCATTTAATCTTCTGACTATTTCTTTCATTTTATCTGTTCGTTCAGCACTTATTTTCTTTATTGAATCCTGAGAATAGGTTCCACACATCACATAAGTTGTCATTTTTGCTTCCTCCCTGTGATTTTAATCTTAAAATTCTTCTACTTCCATCATCTCTTCGGACAGACTCCATAAATCTGGTCTATCACTATTGCGCATAAACGCTCCAACCATATAATCTCCTTTTTTTGAATAAACAGCTATTACAGAATATTCCCTTCCTCTTATAGCTATTGCCTCTGCTGGGAAAAATTTTTCATGTCTTGTGTATTGTTCATACACTGCACATTGGGTATTTGCAGTAAAAAGATCAAATTCACAAAATGCAGAAGCCATATAACCTGCTTCTTCTGGAATATCTCCTCTACGACCAAGTATTTCCAACCTTTTATCCCTTCCGCTTGGCTTCCATGCGCCACATGCGGCGACTCCTTTTATCTTCATAAGTTCATCTAATGATTTTGCCATAGCTAAACCTCCTTTTTAGTTTTATTTTTAACGAACGTTCGTTCATAAAAAACAATCTTATTTATAAGATATGATACATTTAATCAAATATCAAGAAAAAAAGCCACTGTGTTGTTACTATTTTAAGATGTCACACAATTAAGCTATTATCCCTGGGGGAAGAAGAGGCCTTCTACTTTTAGTCAACTATCTTTTTGTTTAAAAAAAGAAGAAAAAATATGAGTATACCCCATTGAAAAAAGCATGTTCCTATGCTGTATTTAGAAAAAGGATTCCACCAATTATCCGATTCATAAAGAATTGCAGCCTTATAAAACCACCAGCTCATAAGCCCTATAAACTCTATTGGGATAAGATATTTGACTATAAGATCAAACCATCTGCCTAATTTTATCCTTGACTCAGAAGGATTTATCATCTCTTTTCTAAATCTTTCTATCCCATATTTCATTCCTGCAATGCATACAAAGAATCCACTAACCAAAAGTCCTATTCCCCATACCCAATCCTGATTACACAAAAAATCAATGCTTATTGCAGATGGAATCCCCATAATAAATCCCAAGGATCCTATGATAAATGCCGCTCTTTTCCTTTCTACTCCTATATCCATAAGGCATGTGACACCAAGCTCTATCATTGCAATAAGAGAAGAGAATGCAGCAAAGGAAAGGGAAAGAAAAAAGATAAATACAAAGAGATGGGCATGGTTTATCTTCTTAAAAAGGGAAGGAAGCCATATAAATGTAAGTCCAACATTTCCTGATTTTGCTACCTTTATTGCCTCTATCTTTGGAAGAAATGCAAAAAGGGTGCATATAACGGCAGTTCCCGCAAGGATAGAAGCAAGATTATTCCCAAGTCCAACAATGAAGGATGTAGAGACAATGTCCTGTCCCTTTTTTGAATATACGGCATAAGTAAGGATAAGTCCCCAACCAGGACCTACAGACCATGCAGATTGAGTTATTGCCTCAAGCCATATCCTATAATCAAATAGCCTTTCCAGATGAGGGATAAATAAAAACTTTAGTCCCTTTAATGCATTCGGGAGGGTAACTGCCCTTATTGCTGCAATTAAGATAAGGAAAAACAAGGCAGGGATAAGAAAATCGTTTACTTTTTCTATTCCCTTCACAATTCCGAAAGAAACTATGATTGCTGCTAAGGATATGGCTATAAAATGAAATAGAAGTGAGCCTTTACTCAGGATAAAGTTTTTCCATAAGATCTGTGGATCTGAATGAAGAAGATTGCTCTTTAAGGAGAGGATCATGTATCTTATGCACCATCCTGTAACAACACTGTAGTAGAACATTATTGCTGTTGTGCAAAATGCAATAAATCCGCCCATCCAGTAATAATTCTTTCCACATATGATACCAAATGACTTTATCACACCAGATCTTGTATTTTTCCCGATTGCAAACTCAAGTATTATGATTGGAATTGACCATATAAATAGTGCTATCATCCATACTATAA
>JALVZP010000144.1 GCA_027037575.1 Desulfobacterales bacterium
CTGTATTTGTGCTCTATAATATGTGTCTTCTGGCCTCTCTTTTGTGTGTTTATTTGTGCCTTTAAGGTATTTTTAGAACAGGCTTATGGCATTCTTGACTTTTCTCATAATAACTTTTATAAGTTCAGGAGATCCTGAAGGAGGGTAGATCATGGGAAAGAGGGTTGTGATAATTGGTGGCGTTGCATGTGGGCCAAAGGCGGCTGCCAGGATAAAGAGGCTTGATCCTGAGGCTGAGGTAATAATGATAGAGAAAGGGGATGAAATATCTTATGGTGCTTGTGGACTACCATTTTATTTGTCTGATGAATTTGAAGATATATCAGAGCTTTCTAAGACACCTGTAGGTGTAAAAAGGGATCCAAACTTCTTTAAAGCAGTAAAGGGGGTAGATGTAAAGGTAAACTGTGAGGCAACTGACATAGACAGAAAAAACAAAAAAGTAAAGGTAAAAAACCTTGTATCTGGAGAAGAAAAGGAAATCCCCTATGACAAACTGGTCATTGCCACAGGAAGCAGTCCAATCAGACCTCCCATCCCAGGTATAGATCTAAAGGGGATATATGTCCTTAAAGATCTACATGATGGAGAAACAATAAAGAAGGCAATAAAGGATGGGAAGCAGAGAAGGGTTGTTATAGTTGGTGCTGGAATGATAGGAATGGAATGTATTGAACCATTCTTAAAGGAAGGATTTGAGGTAAATGTGGTTGAAAAACTTCCATTTGTCCTTCCCACATTCTTAGATGAAGAAATATCACTTCTTGTAATGAAGTATCTTACTTCCAAAGGGGTGAAGCTATTCTGTGATCAGGGGGTAAAGGAGTTCATAGGTGATTCAGATGGAAGGGTAGGGAAGGTTGTTACTGAAAAGGAAGAGATAGAGACCGATCTTGTCCTTCTTGCAATTGGATTTAGGCCAAATGTGGATCTTGCAAAGAGGGCAGGCTTAGAGATAGGAAGATTTGGTATAAAGGTGGATTCATTCTTGAGGACATCCGATCCAGACATATATGCAGGTGGAGACTGTGTAGAGGTTTATAATCTGGTCACAGGAGAGAAATTCTATGCTCCTATGGGATCTACCGCAAACAAGCATGGAAGGATCATAGCTGACAATATATGTGGAAGGAATGAAGTATTTAAAGGGGTCACAGGAACGGCAATAACAAAGATAATAGATCTGAATGTAGCGAGAACGGGAATTACAGAAAGATATGCAAGAGAGAAGGGATATGAAGTAATCACATGCATCAATCCAGGCCCTGATAGACCTCATTTTATGAAGGATAGTAAGCCTATTATCATAAAACTTATTGCTGAGGCATATTCAGGAAGGATCCTCGGTATGCAGGCAATTGGAGAAGGAGATGTGTTTTCAAGGATAAATACTGCTGCAGCACTAATTTCAAATGATTGCACCATTGATGATATAGTAAATGTAGATATGGCATATTGTCCAGCATTTTCTCCAGCTATGGATAACCTTATTGTTGCAGCAAATATTATTCAAAACAAAAGAGATGGACTTGCAAGAAGCTACAGTCCTATTGAATTAAAGAAAAAGATTGATGCAAAGGAAGATTTCATAATCTTAGATGTGAGGGCTCCAAATGAAGTAGAAGAGATGAGGCTTCCCTATGAAAATGTGGTTTACATACCACTTGGAAAAGTGAGGGAGAGAGCAAATGAACTCCCAAAAGATAAAGAGATAGTCTGCACATGTAAGGTATCCCTAAGAGGGTATGAGGCATTCAGGATACTTGTAGGAAAGGGATTTGATATTAATAAATTAGCATTCTTGGATGGTGGGATATCAGCATGGCCATACGAAAAGATTGTAAAGTAATAGGTATCATAGTATTGCTTTTCTTCCTTTTTTCATGTGCACAGAAAAGGCCAAAGCCTTCAGGAGTAGCAGCTCCTTTAGAGAAGAAGGAAGAGAAGATCATTACTTATGAATTTGAGGATATACCCGTTCCAAAGGAAATGAAATTTGTTCCAGAAAGATCCTGCTTGGTAGAGTATGCAAATATGAAAGGTGGAATGATGTATCTTGAAGGAAGGGTTGATGCCTTATCCTTATTCAACTTCTTTTACTCGGCACTTCAGCAAAATGGTTGGAACCTGATAGGATATTTTAGATTTAAGCCCTATGTCCTAATTATGGATAAACCTGACAGGGAATGTGTTATAAGGATAGAGGATTCTGGCTGGAATACAAAGACTGAGATACTTGTTGTCCCTAAGGGTATAGAATTAAACCAGCCTACCCAATAGCATGAAGAAGGAAGTAGTAGCAAAGGTGAGGGTTCTATACAGTGATGTGGATCAGATGAAGTGGGCAAATCATGGCGCATATCATAGGTGGTTTGAGATGGGAAGGGCAGAATACATGAGAAGGAATGGATTCCCTTATAAGAAGCTGGAAGAGATGGGATACTTTATGCCTGTAACTGAACTCTTCTGTAAGTTCATAAAACCGATAAGATATGATGACCTGCTTAAGATTGTTGCATGGCCTTCAAATGTAAAAAGGGCAAGCATGAAGTTTGAATATGAAATATTAAATGAGAATGACGAGATTATGGCAAAGGGATATACAAATCATGTGTGCCTGAGCAAGGATGGAAAAATAGTCCGCTTTCCTGAAGAGCTAAAAAAGATACTGGAGGTTTAAGATGCTTAAGAAAATCGGGCTTTTAACACTTTTCCTTCTTTTTCTATGTTCTTCCTCTTATGCAGTAGAGTATGGGCTCTTTGGAAAAGAGCTGAATATAACTGGCTATATATCACAGGAATTTGCATTCGCTGCCCATAGTGATAAGGAGGTTGCTGGAAAATATTATGATGATCCAGGACTCCATTCTGCATACTATACCTTATACTTGGATACTACACTCTGGCTCACACAGGACATACATGTTCGCCTAATTAACAGGCTTATGGGTGACTGGATCTATACAATGAAAAAACACAACGATAGCTGGAGAGACAGAAATTTTCAGAGATCAAATACTCCACTTCACTTAGAGCTTACACCCTATGATGTAATAAGAGAGGCATATATAAACTACATGCGTGGTGGATTGGTAGTGAGGATTGGAAAGCAACAGATCGCTTGGGGACAGGCAGATGGAGTGAGGCTTTGTGATATAGTAAATCCACTTGATATATCAAGGGAATCCCTCTTTAGGGACTCAGATGAAGGATATGAGACAACACGTATCCCCTTGTTCCTGATAAAGGTAGATTACACACCTGTGGAATCAATTGGGCCTATATGGGAACCAACAATTGAATTCGTATTTAATCCAGGAGACATAAGGACACCAAGATTCTTTGATAACTCTATCTGGAGTCCCCATGATCCAGATCCAGCAACCCTTCCTCCCTGGGTAAGAAGGGTAAACATAATAGATGATAGACCAGACAGACAGCTTGATCACAATGAATGGGGATTCAGACTTATTGGAAACATATGGGATACAAGACTGACATTTAATTTCTGGAGAGGATATAGGAACTACTGGGATGGAGTGGTTCCTCCTGTAGAGATAGCTGGTGCAAATCCTCAGACAGGAACACTTACCTTAAGGAAATTCTATCCAAAAGGGAATTCCTATGGCATTACTGCAACAAGGGAGTGGTATTCCTTTAGGAAGATATTTAAAGGGCAAGTAAATCCAATACTTAGACTTGAGCTTCTCTTCCAAGATGACTTTGTATTTAACACATTTACAGGAAATCCTCTTCGCCCAAATCAAAAAGATGAAAAAGACATACTTACTTATATGCTTGGATTTGATTGGCCTTGCTGGATAAAATTCATAAATCCAGAAAAGGAGATATTCATCTCAGGACAATTCTTCCACAGGCACATACTGAACTATCCTGATGACTACAAGCTTCAGGTAGGACCTTATACTGACTGGATTGCAAGAGAAGACATGTTTTACTCTACCCTTCTTACAAGGACAAGCTATTTCCACGATTTTATAAAGCCACAGATACTTGCCGTTGTAGATTGGACATATGGAACATGGTGGCTTAAGCCAAAGATAAAGTTTGAATATGGAAACAACTGGAGACCAGAGATTGGGGGAATTTTTGTATTTGCAGGTGCAAATGACTACAGAAGAGAATTCGGTCATTGGGCAGACAGGGATGAAGTCTATATAAAGCTGACATATCAATTTTAAGGAGGATTCCTCGATGAAGAAGGTAACAAGAAGAGAATTTATGAAATATATGGGAGCAGCAACAGCAGGAGCAATCATTTCTGTAAACACACCTTCTATTGGATCTTCTGAAGTAAAGTGGAAGGATCCTGATTTAGAGAAAGAGGATTTTCCTGGAAGGGGAAGATATGTGTCTCATATCTGGAGGGATAAGACAAAGCCATGGGATGGAAAGACAGAATACTATGCAGTAGAAAGTGATAGGGATAAGACCCCCAGAAAACTAAGGCTTCCCTTGGATGATGGAAAGGTTTGGGAGACAAAGGGATATTATTGGAGGTGGCCGACAACAGAAGAGATAGTTCCTCCAGATATAGTAGAAAGGCAGCTTCATCCAAAGGGAGCAAAAGGGCTTCAGGAAGAGTGGAATGAGATAATTGGATTTAAGGCACCAGATCTTGTTGGAAAGATTGCACCTGAGATAAAACCTGGAATGATAATAAATGGGGAAAACTATAAGAAGTATCCTGGCTTGAAAGAGCTTATGCCAGAGGATATATATGCAAGACTTGATCCAAAAAGCTACATGCCACTTCCACAAATAGAGATTGTCCCTACAAGAAGCATCTATCCAAACAGGTGGTGGATAGAATTTACAAGGAAATACAGTAAAAACTGCAAGATTGCAGAAGACGGTGTAACACTTCAAGGATGGGTCGCAGGAACACCATTTCCAAGACCAGATATAAATAACCCTGAGCTTGCAGGAGTTCAGCTTTGCTGGAATCATGACAAGGTAGATATAGTTGGAGACTGCCTAAGGTTTGCTCCTATGTACTGGGACCTATATGGTCCTGATGGAAAGTATGACAGGACATATCATTTCCACCTCTGGTATTTCAGGCAGACAGGAAGAACCCATATCGATCCTATGCCAACATGGGGAAAGAATAAGGAAGGGATATTTGAGTGGATGGTGAACTACTTTAGCTATCCAGAAGACATAAAGGGATTTATCCTCTTTAGAATCCGCTACTTAGACACATACAAGCCTGATTTTGCAGAGATGTATATCCCATCTATGAGGAGGGTAAGAAGGGTCTCTGGAACAGATCTGTTTGATCCACTTCTCGGTGCAGACTTGATATGGGAGGACTTTAGAAGTTACTGGCAAAAGCTATCTCCAAAGGTATTTCCAAACAAATATAAGCTCGTAGAATTTAGGGAATACCTGCTTCCATCTACTGCACCCTATGGATATGCAAGACATTATCCAAGACTTGGAAAGACATATTATTGCTTTGAAAGAAGACCAGTATATGTGGTAGAAATAGATTCCTTAGACAGAAGCTATGTATATAAAAAAAGAAGACTATTTATTGATGCAGAAACCTTTGTTCTGCTCCATATCCAGAACTATGACTGGGAAGATAGGCTCTGGAGGACATGGATGAAGAATATAGTTTGTGAGCCAACTTTGGGAATAATACATGAGGATGTAACACATATAATTGATCATATAAGCAAGCACACTACTATTCTTCAATTTACGCCTACTTGCTGTTGTAAATGGATAACACCTTCCTTACCAGCAAGGTTTTTCCATGGAAGGGCAAGATAAACAAAAAAAAGAAAGGAGGTAAGAACTATGCCATACGATCCAACAAAGATGCCAGATTGGAAGATTGCAGAAGAGGCAGAAAAAAACATGCCAACACCTGAGGAATGGAGAGATAAGCTTGGTCTTGAAAAGGATGAGATTATTCCAATGGGAAAGGTATGTAAGCTGAACTTTCTGAAGATTATTGAAAGGTTAAAGGATAGGCCAGATGGGAAATATATTGATGTAACAGCAATTACTCCAACTCCTCTTGGTGAAGGAAAAACAACCACTACCTTAGGACTTGTAGAAGGTCTTGCAAAAAGAGGCAAGAATGTAGGGGCTGCAATAAGACAACCATCTGGTGGTCCAAGTATGAACATAAAGGGAACAGCAGCAGGTGGCGGTAATGCACTTCTTATCCCAATGACAGAGTTCTCTCTTGGTCTTACTGGAGATATAAATGACATAGCAAATGCCCACAACCTTGCAATGGTTGCACTTACTGCAAGAATGCAGCACGAAAGAAACTATGATGATGAAAAGCTACTGAGACTTTCAGGAATGCCAAGACTTAATATTGACCCAAAAAGAGTTCAGATGGGATGGGTTATTGACTTTTGCGCACAGGCATTAAGGCATATAGTAATTGGCCTTGGTGGAAGGATGGATGGATACACAATGGAGTCCAGATTTGACATTGCTGTAAGCTCTGAATGTATGGCAATACTTGCAATTGCAAAAGACCTTGCTGACCTAAAAGAAAGATTAAATAACATTACAATTGCATTTAATAGAGATGGCAAGCCTATTACCACAAGGGATCTTGAAGTTGGAAATGCAATGGCAGCATGGATGAGAAATACAATTAATCCAACCCTTTGCTGCACAATAGAATATCAGCCTGTTATGGTCCATGCTGGTCCATTTGCAAATATTGCAATAGGCCAGTCATCCATAATCGCTGATAGAATTGGTCTAAAGATGTTTGATTATCATATAACAGAAAGTGGATTTGGTGCTGATATAGGATTTGAGAAGTTCTGGAATGTAAAGTGCAGATTAAGTGGGCTTAAGCCACACGTGGCTGTTCTTGTTGCAACAATTAGGGCACTTAAGATGCATGGTGGAGGACCAAAGGTTGTCCCAGGTGTTCCACTTCCAGAAGAATATACAAAAGAGAATGTAGAGCTTGTAGAGAAAGGATGTGAGAATCTGATACATCACATAAACATTATCAGAAAGGCAGGCATAAATCCTGTTGTATGCATAAATGCATTCCCAACAGATACAGAAAATGAAATAAAGGCAGTGAGGAAAGCAGCAGAGTCAGCAGGTGCAAGGTGTGCGCTTTCACAGCACTGGAGATATGGTGGAGAAGGTGCACTCGAGCTTGCTGATGCAGTAATTGAAGCATGTGAAGAAAAGAATGAATTTAAGTTCCTCTATCCACAGGATATGAGCCTAAGGGAGAAGGTCGAGATTATAGCAAAAGAGGTGTATGGGGCTGATGGTGTAAGCTGGACACCTGAGGCAGAACAGAAGTTAAAGATGATTGAATCTGATCCAAAATACAGGGACTACTCTATCATGATGGTAAAGACACATCTTAGCCTAAGCCATGATCCAACACTAAAGGGTGTTCCAAAAGGATGGATCCTTCCAGTAAGAGATATACTTATCTACTCTGGTGCAAAGTTCCTTTGCCCAATGACAGGAACAATAAGCCTCATGCCAGGAACAGGATCTAATCCAGCATTCAGAAGGGTTGATGTAGATCCAGAGACAGGAAAGGTCACAGGACTATTTTAATAAATGAGGGGGTTTTTGCCCCCTCCCTCCTTTATAACTATTGTGGCATAGACAAAAGTCTTATCTATAAGAAATCGGCATTGACTTTATAAAGCAAAGAATATAAAAAAAATATAAAAGAATTAAGTAAACTTAATTATAAAAGGAGGTTTTAAATGGAGCCTATTGAAATAAGAAATAGACAGGAAAGTAAACTTCGTATCTCTCCTGAACTTGCTGATATCTGTTTTACATGTGGAACATGTGCAAGTGGATGTCCTATATCAGGTGTAGATGGAATGGACCCAAGAAAAGTAGTAAGAATGGCAGCACTTGGAATGGATGAGGAGTTAATAGAATCTCGCTTCCCATGGATATGCACAATGTGTGGGAGATGCGATTATGCCTGCCCACAAGGAGTAGAGATTACACAGCTAATGAGGAGGATAAGGGGATTGAGAGATAGAGACAAGGTCCCAGGTCCTATACACAAAGGAGTTGTGAATTGCATTGAAAAAGGGAACAATCTAGCAATTCCAAAGGATGATTTTCTGTTTTTGCTTGCAGATCTTGGAAAGGAACTTGAGGATGAAGGACTTCCAGGATTCTATGTACCAGTAGATAAAAAAGGAGCAAATGTTCTTGTTACAATAAATTCCAAAGAGCCATTTGGAGAACCGGATGATATGAAATTCTGGTGGAGGATATTTTACTGTGCAAAAGAAGATTGGACAGTTCCTTCTGAATACTGGGAAGGAGTAAATTGGGGTCTGTTCTCAGGTGATGATGAGGCAATGAAGACAATAGTAGGAAGAATAGTCCAGAATCTGGAGAAATTAGAATGCAAGACATTGCTGCTTCCTGAGTGAGGCCATGCATACTATGCGACCAGGCTTGGTCTGCAGCAATGGTTTCCAGAAGTATTCGAAAAATATAGGGTTGTATCTGTTCATGATCTATTAAAAGAGTATATAGAGACAGGAAGGATAAAAATAGATAAGTCTGTTCATAAAGACCATAAAGTTACACTCCATGATCCATGTAATTATGGTCGTAAAAGCCAAAAGGCATTTGGACATGCCTATTTTGAAGAGCCCAGATGGATAATAAAGCAATGTTGTGATAACTTTGTTGAAATGCAACCAAACAGGATGAACAATTATTGTTGTGGCGGTGGTGGCGGTGCATGGGCAATGCCATATGCAGCAGAAAGAATCTTTTATGGAAGAATTAAAGCAAAACAGATTATGGATACGGGAGCAGATTTAGTAATTGCTCCATGCCATAATTGTAGGGATCAGATTATGAAATCCTTGGTAAAAGAATATGATCTTAATGTAGAAGTGAAATATCTTTGGGAACTTGTGGCTGATTCTTTGATTATAGAACCATGGAGTGAAGAAGAAGTGAAGAAAGCTCATGAAATGAGAGATAAACAATTTGAAAGAGATGGAATTGTTTTAGAAGAATATGAATAAAATATTAAATTATTTTTAGAGAGATACCCTCTCCTCTGTGGTATCTCTCTTTTTTTATTAAAAAAAGCAATTAATTCAAAGACAGAAGAGGTATCTTTTCAACATCGAATCCATAACTGAGCAAAAGTTCGTATACATTCTTTTCTACCCAGCGTTTATATTCCCTTAAAAGGGAAGGATCATGAAATACAACAGATTCTCCTAAGAACTTAAGCTCCTCAATAACTTTCCAGTATAAATGCATTCCTTTCTCCAAAAAAATAAAGCCTTATATATGGAGCTGAGGGGACTTGAACCCCCGACCTCGTGACTGCCAGTCACGCGCTCTCCCAACTGAGCTACAGCCCCTTTTTCAAATTTAATTAACTACATAATTACTCTTTGTCGATCAAACCTATAGAAAAATGGGCGTGGGAGGATTCGAACCCCCGACCAACGGATTAAGAGTCCGCTGCTCTACCGGACTGAGCTACACGCCCAATAGGTAATATCATTTTAATAAAATACTCCTTTATTGTCAAAAATAAAATGGAGGCTATTCGAAAAACGGCAGCTATTGACATCAAATGACATCAAAGGAGCCAAGAATTACCACATGTAACATGAGGAGGAGCAAACTAAATCTCAAGATCATATTCAAAATAACCAAAGCCATAATAAAAGAAAAGCCTTTAGTTAGAGGAAGGCCAAAGACATATTCAGAAATCCAAATTATTTCCATCTTTCTTAAACAAACCCTAAGAGGGACTATCCTACAGAGAAGCCTTAAAAGAAAGTGCTGAAGCATTTAAAAAAGTTCCTGCACTTTCCACATACTA
>JALVZP010000145.1 GCA_027037575.1 Desulfobacterales bacterium
ACAAGCAATCCTGTCTTCTGCTTGGATGAAGTGGATAAAATGAGTATGGATTTTAGAGGAGATCCTGCTGCTGCACTGCTTGAGGTGCTTGATCCTGAGCAGAACTTTGCCTTTAATGATCATTACTTAGATCTGGATTATGATCTTTCAGATGTATTCTTTATCACAACTGCAAATACTCTTCAGGGAATACCTTTGCCACTTCAGGATAGGATGGAGATTATAAGGCTTCCTGGATATACAGAATATGAAAAGCTGAATATTGCAAAATATCATCTTATAAAAAAGCAGATAGAACTGAATGGCTTAAAGCCAGAAAATATACACTTTACTGATAATGCCATCCTTACAATAATCAGACACTATACAAGAGAGGCAGGGGTAAGGAATTTAGAAAGAGAGATTGCATCTATCTGTAGAAAAGTAGCTAAGAGGATATTGGAAGAAGGAAAGGATTTAAGAGTGGTAATTACTTCTAAATCTGTTCCAAAATACTTGGGTGTTCCAAGATATCAGTATGGAAAGAGTGAAGAAAAGGATCTTATTGGTGTTGCTACAGGGCTTGCATGGACAGAGACTGGAGGAGAACTATTGCAGATAGAAACAAGTATAATGCCTGGTAAAGGAAATCTGGTTCTCACTGGAAAGCTTGGAGATGTGATGAAAGAATCTGCTCAGGCAGCATTAAGCTATGTTCGCTCTAGATCAAGGCAATTGAGGCTCCCTGACAATTTCTATGAGAAGATAGATATACACATACATATTCCTGAAGGTGCTATTCCAAAAGATGGACCATCTGCTGGAATAACACTTGCTACTTCTATAGTTTCTGCGTTAACAAGGATTCCTGTAAGCAAAGATGTAGCAATGACAGGTGAGATCACTTTGAGGGGAAGGGTTCTTCCTATAGGTGGTCTTAAGGAAAAGATACTTGCTGCCCATAGGGGTGGTATAAAGAAGGTTATTATTCCATATGAGAATAAGAAGGATATAGAAGAGATACCAAAGAATATCTTGAAGAAGGTGGAACTGATACTGGTAGAGCATATGGATGAAGTTCTGAAATATAGCTTGGTTGTTGAGGAAGGAAAGAGCATATTTGCGTCTGAGGATGAGATTCAGCCATTCTGTGTGGATGAATTCTTAAAAAAGAAGGAATCAGAAGAGGTTACTGCTCATTGACAAAACAAATAATAGTTGTTACTTTATTATAGTATTTAGGCGGATAGCTCAGCGGGAGAGCATCGGCCTTACAAGCCGGGGGTCACGGGTTCAAATCCCGTTCCGCCTATTTTAAACGGGGGCGTAGTTCAGTTGGTTAGAACGCCGGCCTGTCACGCCGGAGGTCGCGAGTTCGAGTCTCGTCGTCCCCGTTATTTTTTTGCCTAAAATCAGGGTGAATAAAGATGATTATCTATACAAATGATTTTTCTGTGAAAATGGAAAAAGGCATAGATATAGTTGATATTACACCAATAGTCAGGGATGCTGTCTCAAAGTCAGATGTAAAAGATGGTGTTGTTCACCTTACTTCTATTGGATCTACAGGATCTATTACAACAATAGAATATGAGCCCGGGGCAATAGCGGATCTAAAAAGGGCCATCAATGAACTTGCCCCTCCTGATAGATATTACGAGCATGAAAAGGCATGGCATGATGGAAATGGACATAGTCATGTCCAATCTGCACTCCTTGGCCCATCCTTTTCTGTAAGTATCAGAAATGGGAGATTAGTTCTTGGAACATGGCAGCAGATAGTATTAATAAACCATGATATACATCCAAGAGAAAGAAGGGTTACTATGACCATTATAGGAACTGAATGATAAAAAAGAAACTTATAGAAAAGATAAGGCTTTCTAATGGATTAGACTTGGAGCTCTTAGATGGAAGTAGAGTTCTTGCAGGAGATAGATGGCTTGTCTCCTTAGAGGCAAGGATAGAAATGCCTGTTGATAGATCACATCTTGATGGAATAAAGGATGCAGATCAGATTATTGAGATATTAAGAAGACAGTATGGAGAAAAGGTAGTATATTCCTATACTCAGGAAAGGCATTTTGTGGATGAGAAGGAAAAGGAGTCTGTATTCAATCAATTTAAGGAGAATGTAAAGAATATCCTTTCCTATCTCTCTCATCCAAATTTTGTGCAAAAGGCCCTTCTTGCAAGGTATAGGGACTTAAAAAGAAAGGTTCCTTGGCTATTTCAGAGATGATCATATCTGCCTATCAGCCTTATTTTGCCCCTTTTCCAGGATTTTTCAAAAAAATAATGCTTTCAGATGTATTTGTAATAATGGATTCTGTGCAATTTCCCTTGGGTAGATCCTGGCTTACAAGAAATAGGTTTAAAAATGATAAAGGAATCTACTGGATAAGGATTCCTGTATGGAGGACAGGGAAGGGAATACAGAAGATTAATGAGGTAAGGATATGTTATGAGAGGGAATGGAAAGAAAAGGTATTAAAAGGACTTGATATGGCGTATAAGAATGCCCCTTATTTTTTGGAAATTATCCAGGCATGGGAAGATATCTTAAGAAGGGAGCCAGAGCTTTTGTTAGATCTGAATCTTTATCTAATAAGATATGTGCTGGATTATTTGGGAATCAAGAAAAGGATTCTTCTTCTTTCAGAGCTTGGCATAGAAGAGAAAGAGCCAGAACTCAGTTTAAGAATATGTAAAATGCTTGGTGCAGATAGATTTCTTGCACAAAAGAGTGCAGAAAAATACTTAGATGGTGAGCTATTTAGAAAGGAAGGAATAGAACTGATATTTTTCAATCCAAGACCTCCTATATATCCACAGCTCTGGGGAGATTTTATCCCGAATCTTTCCATATTTGACCTATTATTTAACTGTGGGAAGAAGTCTGTGGAGATTATAAAGAGGGATTAAGATGAGCAGGTGGAAGAGACTACTTGCAAAAAGCATAACAAGGGCCGAACAGCTAAGAGATGCACTGAGGATGGAGATAGACATAGAGGGGATAAAGGAGGTAGTCTCTAAAT
>JALVZP010000146.1 GCA_027037575.1 Desulfobacterales bacterium
GATATGGATATTTATCTATGTCCTTTACAAATGCCTTTCTTACCTTTTCCTGATTTAAGGAAGGAATATATATTCCATCTTCATTCTTTAAAGAGTCAAACACTTTCTCTTTCCTTATTCTTCCAGATCTCTTTGCATTTCTTACTGCCTTACATATCTTTAAAAGGGTTTCTTCCCCATCTCCTATGATGATTATGTCAAAGAATCTTGAGAAAGGTTCTGGATTAAAGCAGATAGGACCTCCTGCAATGATTAGAGGATATCTATCATCCCTTTCATCTGAAAAGAAAGGGATGTTGCACAAAGAGAGCATGGTAAGGATATTTGTATAGCAGAGCTCATGCTGTATGCTAAATCCTATTATGTCAAATTTATTTAATGGCCTTCCTGATTCTAAGCCCCAGAGAGGGATATTCTCTTTTCTTAGCCTATTTTCCAGATCTATCCACGGGCAAAACACCCTTTCTGCTGATATCCATTTCTCACTATTCAGGATATGATAAAGAATCCTTAATCCAAGATGTGACATTCCAACTTCATATACATCTGGAAATGCAAGGGCAATAGATACTTCTACATCTTTTAAATCCTTTTTTATTATGTTTATCTCATGATCTATATACCTGCTTGGTCTTGATATCTCTAAAAACCAGTTCTTTTCAGTTATCATCTCTGTTTAGCCTATAGATTGTAATAAGACCATAAAGGGTAAGATCTTCATCTACTATGTCTATTTTTTTGCATACGTCCTTCATAAGATAGGAAAGGCCACCTGTTGCTATTGTTATAAGATCTTCTTCTTTTGCCTCTTCCTTTATCTTTTCTATCATCCCGTCTACAAGACATGCATATCCAAGAATGATTCCTGTATTTATGCTATCTATAGTTCTTTTTGCAATAGCAGATACTGGCTTATAAAATTTAGCTATTCTTGGAAGCTGATATGCCTTTTCAAATAGGCAGTCAGCAGATATCCTTATCCCTGGAGATATTGCTCCACCAAGATATTTCCCATCTTTGCTCACATAGTCAAATGTGGTTGCAGTTCCAAAATCTATAACAATAGCCCCTTTCTTGTATTTGTTATATGCAGCAGAAACATTTATTACTCTATCCATTCCAAGTCTTTCCTTTTCTTCATAGAGTATCTCTACCCCTGTTTTCATTCCTGAGTGAAAAAGGATTGGCTCTTTTTCCAGATATCTTATACATGCATCCTTTATTATGGGATTTAAGGGAGGAATAACAGAGGAAAATATAATACTGGAGATAGCTTCATTTTTAAAAAAAAAGGATAGAATCATTCCTATTTCATCAGATGTTATCTCCCTTTTTGTGCTTATCCTTTTTTTCTGAATAATTTTTTCATCCTTTGAAAGAGCAAAAACTATATTACTATTTCCTACATCAATCAAAAGAAGCATCTTTTCCTCTTTTTATTGCATCAACCATCCTTGCTGTCTTTACTGCCTTTTCCACATTATGGACCCTAACAATGTTTGCTCCATTCATTATAGAACATGCCAAAACTGCCATTGTCCCTATTTCCCTATCTTCCACTGAATCTCCAACAATCTTTGCAATGAATGCCTTATTAGATGGTCCTATAAGTATAGGAGAATTCAGTTTTTTTAAAAGAGAAAGGGATCTTATTATCTCTAAATTGTGTTCATATCTTTTTCCAAACCCTATTCCAGGATCAAGGATTATAAAATCTTCCCTTATTCCTTTTTTTATAGCATCCTCTTTTGCCTTTTTTAAAAAGCAAAAAATCTCTTCCATAAGATTGTCATATACAGGATTATCCTGCATATTCTCTGGTCTTCCCTTCATATGCATCAGAACTACAGGGACACCTTCTCTTGATGCAACATCAGCCATGCTTGGATCAAACCTGAATGCACTTATATCATTTATGATTGATGCACCTGCCTTTATTGCCTCTTCTGCAACTTCACTCTTATATGTATCTATACTTATGGGGATATCAATCCTCCTGGATAGCTCTTCTATAACAGGAATAACCCTGTCCATCTCTTCTTCAGCAGATATTCTTTTTGAATATGGCCTTGTAGACTCTCCTCCAACATCTATTATATCTGCTCCTTCCTCTGCCATTTCTATCCCATGCTCTATTGCCTTGTTCTTTTCTAAGTATTTTCCTCCATCAAAAAAAGAATCGGAAGTAACATTTAGGATTCCCATAATATGAGTTTTTCTGCTTAGGTCTAAGCAGAATCCTTTCCACTTAAGTAAGAATCCCATTATGTGCTTTCACCAAATATGATCTGATCTATCTCTTGAGAGTTCAGGGTTTCTTTTTCTAAGAGTGCCTTTGCAAGTCTGTCCAGTTTATCCCTATTTTCTTCAAGCAACCTCTTTGTCTTATTATATGCATCTAATACAATTCTCCTTATCTCCTCATCTATCTTCTGGGCAGTAAGTTCACTATAGTCCTTATGTCTTGATATTTCCTTTCCAAGAAATATCTGCTCTTCCCTTCTCCCAAATGTTACAGGCCCAAGATTTTCACTCATTCCATATTCACATACCATCCTTCTTGCAATCTCTGTTGCCCTTTCTAAATCATTTTCAGCACCTGTTGTCTGTGTATTAAGTGCAATCTCTTCTGCTGCCCTTCCTCCAAGAAGCACACAGAGATTTGATAATAGATATTCCTTTGAATATGTGTGTTTTTCTTCTTCAGGAAGCTGCTGTGTAAGTCCAAGTGCCCTCCCTCTTGGAATAATTGTTACCTTATGGATAGGGTCAGTGTTTGGAAGAAGCTTTGCAATTAATGTATGACCTGCCTCATGATATGCAGTAAGCCTTTTTTCTTCCTCACTTATAAGCATGCTCTTTCTTTCTATTCCCATAAGGACCTTATCTTTTGCCTCTTCAAAATCTTCCATCTCTATTCTGTCCTTTCCCTTCCTTGCTGCAATAAGTGCTGCTTCATTTACCATATTCTCTATATCTGCACCTGTAAATCCCG
>JALVZP010000147.1 GCA_027037575.1 Desulfobacterales bacterium
GAATACGCTCGTAATCAGAAGTGCCAAAATAATAGATGGAAGATATGCCCAAAAGATGTAAAATAGGAGAGAAAGAGAAATTAAAAAGAGTATGGTAAAAGATGTAGATCTTCTTTCCAAAACAAGATCTCCAAAATATTTTTTTAATTTATAGCAAATAATATGCTCAAACAAAAACATCTTGGAACCTCTTTTATAATAGGCATACCAGAAACCAGGCTGGACAAAGATACAATCTCCATTATAAGGAAGTATGAGATAGGCGGGATTATCCTGTTTTCAAGAAATATTGAATCCCCCAAGCAGGTTGCAGATCTCTGCAGGAGGATTCAGAAGGAGGCCTTAGATGCTCATGGAAGGGCAGTCTTTATTGCCGTTGATCAGGAGGGAGGAAGGGTATCAAGGCTTAAGGCACCATTTTATCAATCTCCTGGAAACTACTACATTTCCCATTCAGAAGATCCCTTAAGGAAAGCAAGGGATTATGCAAGAAGGACTGCATATGAAATGAGGCTGGTTGGGATAAATATGAACATGGCACCTGTCCTGGATGTATGTGATCCATGCCCTGATTTCCTTAAAGAAAGGAGCTTCGGAGATGATCCAGAAAGGGTGTCTCTCTTAGGAGAGGTTGTAATAAAGGAGTTCATTAGAAATGGTATTGTTCCTGTTTCAAAGCATTTTCCAGGTCTTGGTGCATCAAAGATCGATCCGCACAAGGAACTTCCTGTTGTAAGATTAAGCTTACAAGAGCTCGAGGAGCACATCTATCCATTTAAAAAAACCATATCTTTTGGAGTCCCATGCATAATGACATCCCATGCAGTGTATGAGTCTATTGATCCCCTTCTTCCTGCAACACTTTCACCAAAGACAGTAGAGCTTCTTAGAAAAGATCTTGGCTTCAACGGAATCGTTATCACAGATGATATGGAGATGGGGGCAATAAAGGAAAGATTTGATGTAGCTGAGGCCTCCTTGGCTGCTATAAGGGCAGGAGCAGATATAGTCCTTATTTGTAGAGAACAGGTATACTTCCTTAAGGCAATAGAGGCTCTTGAATCTGATGCGAGAAAGGATCCACTCCTTTTAAAAAGACTGACCGATTCCTACATCAGGATAAATCGGGTAAAGGATAGCTTTAGACTTGCGAAATGGCACATATCTGATGTAAAAATAGATGAATATTTTTCTGGAGGTAAATATTGGTGATAAAGCAGACCAACTTTCCAGATCTTAAGCTCCTAAAAAGGGGTAAAGTAAGGGACATATACGATCTTGGAGAATACTTACTCATAGTTTCTACTGACAGGATATCTGCGTTTGATGTGGTTATGGATGACCCTATTCCAGATAAGGGAAAGATCCTCAATCAGATGTCCGTATTCTGGTTTGAGAAGCTATCTGATCTTGTAAAAAATCATCTCGTATCTTTTGATCCAAAGGAGTATCCAAAGGAATGTTCTCCTTACATAGGGGAACTTGAAGGAAGAAGTATGCTTGTAAGGAAGACAGAGCCCCTTAAGGTAGAATGCATTGTTAGGGGATATCTTGCAGGATCAGGATGGAAGGAATATAAGAAGACGGGAAGTATATGTGGAATCCCCCTTCCAGAAGGGCTTAAAGAGGCTGATAGACTTCCAGAACCAATATTTACACCTTCTACAAAGGCAGAAGAGGGAATGCACGATGAAAACATCTCATTTGAGGAGGCAAAGAGGATCTTAGGAGATGAGATTGCAGAAAAGGTAAGGGAGATAAGTCTTGAGATATATGAATTTGGTAGAAGATTTGCGGAAGAAAGGGGAATAATCATTGCAGATACAAAGTTTGAATTTGGTCTAATTGATGGAGAGCTTATACTCATAGATGAGGTCCTTACACCAGATTCTTCCAGATTCTGGCCACTTGAGGAATATGAACCTGGAAGACCCCAGAAGAGCTTTGATAAACAGTTTTTGAGAGACTACCTTGAATCTATTGGATGGCCAAAAAAGCCACCTCCTCCAAAACTTCCAAAGGAAATAATAGAGAAGACAAGGGAAAGATACTTGGAGGCATATAGAAGGATTACAGGAAAGGAGATGGAGGTGTAGGATGAAGGATATAGTCTGTTTCATAGATGATTCTCCATTTGAACATGATCTCGTTAGAAACATAATTGCCCCAGCTGCTCCCGATATGGAATTTGTTCAGGCATACACATTTGAAGAGGCAAGGGAGCTTCTAAAGGACAAAAGGCCATCCCTATTTCTCTTAGATCTATGGGGACAGGATAGCTCTGTTCAGAATCCATATATCATGCCAAAGGAAGAAGTAAAGAAGATGGCAGACAGCCTCCCTTCTGTTGAGGATGTATATAGAGATTTGGAAGGAGCAAACTTTAACGACTATCTCAGGAGGATATTCTCCATTGTAGATGGATGGAGGAAGATATTTGAGGCAGTATGTTCAAAGATTGGACAGAACAGAAAATATGGGCTGAACAATCTTAGGCTTGTAAGGAAATATTATCCAGGTGTCCCTGCTGTGATCTATACCAGGAAATCACTTATCTGGGATGCAATAGCAGTATTTAATGCAGGAGCAGATGGCATATTCATAAAGCCAACAGGAATAGACGATGAGGATACGAGGAGGCTTACGAGGGAGTTTGCTCCAAGACTAATTATGGAACTAAAGAGGATTATGCTTAGAAAAAGGGCAATAAATGAAGGCTGAAGACATTTCCATATATCTCAGACCTACTCCCGTAATAGACAGTAATAGTGAAGAAATAGAGAGATTTGCAAAGGATACCATTGGCAGTGCAGTAGATCCTGTAGAAAAGGCAGTAAAGCTATTTTATGCAGTAAGGGATGGGATCTGGTATGATCCCTATACACCATTCTATAGGCCTGAACACTACAGGGCAAGTGAGGTGTTAAGGAGAAAAAGGGGATTTTGCATACCAAAGGCAGTCCTTCTCTGTGCCTTAGGAAGGGCAGTAGGG
>JALVZP010000148.1 GCA_027037575.1 Desulfobacterales bacterium
GAAGAGACCATCTAAAAATCAAGATTCCAGGAGCAACTCCAAACGCCACTAAATCAGAGAGGGAATCGTACTCCATACCAAACTGGCTGGTAGTGTGGGTAAATCTTGCTATCCTGCCATCCAATACATCACATATACAGGAAATAAAAATCATTATTGCTGCAGTTTCATATTTCTGATTAAGGGTAGAGACAATAGAAAAAAAACCGAAGAATAGAGATAGGGTGGTAAAGATATTGGGAAGTATGTATATCCCCCTTCTTTCCTTCTTCCTGTTATTAAACCTTTTCTTTTTCATCTTATATACCCCAAGATACTTATTCCTGCCTTAACTTTTTGCCCAGGTCGAACAGTTATTTCATAATTTTTATCTATAAGCAGTTCAACCCTTGAGCCAAAGCATATTAGACCAAATCTCTGTCCCTTTTGAACGTTATCGCCTTCTTTTACCCAGCATATTATCCTTCTTGCAATAATTCCTGCTATCTGGATTAACTCATATGGCTTATCAGAATTCTCTGGTATAATAAGAATCCTGTTTTTTTCATTCTCCTTTGATGCCTGATTTAAATATGCCCTTAAAAACTTTCCAGGATTATGTCTTATTTCTAAGATTTTTCCATCTATGGGTATCCTGTTTACATGCACATCCATAAGAGACATAAAAATAGAGATTTTTATCATATTCCCTATCTCTTTTACTTCCAATATTCTTCCATCTGCTGGAGAGGCTATGGCATTTTCAGGTAGAACAGTCTTTCTTTCTGGATCCCTAAAAAAGAAGGCGATAAAAGAAGTGATGAGGCCAAATAGAATTCCAAAGGATCTCTTTTCAAAATAAATGGATAGGAAGGTCAAAAAAATTCCTGCTATTATGAAGGGAATAGAAAATCTTACAAAAGGAAGCCTATTATTTATTATCCTTTTCATTCAACTTTTCAATCCATAAGGATTTGGTCTTATCTCAGGAGGCCTGAGATAAATAGGATCTAATCTTATAAGGTCATCAAATCTCTTTTCCTTTAGCCTCCTTAATGCCAAGATGCCAATGCATGCACTCCTTATATGCCAGAGATAAGATGAGGCAAGAATTACATCTTCTCCCATATATTCTCTTATGAGGCTTGACTGAGAAGTATAATCATTTCCAATGAATATCGTTTTTTCTTTAAATATTTTAGGAAACTCTTCTATCTTTATGCATTCATCCTTACTTATCCTAATAAGGCTTCTTTTTTTATAAGCAAATTGGGCAAAAAAGTATTCCCTTTTTCTGGAATCAATAATGGCAGTAATTGGGATATCTGAATCAGGGATCTGCATAGCAAGTGCTTCAAGGCTTGAGATACCAATTATTGGTATATTCATGGAAAAACATATGCCTTTTGCAACAGAAAGACCAACTTTTAATCCAGTAAAGCTTCCCGGACCAATAGCGACTGCAACTGCCTTTATATCCTCTAATTTCTTTTCAGAATGGCGTAAAAGAAAATCTATTCCCGGCATAAGATAGGAAGATCCTGATTTTATGGAGCTCATTATATATTCTGTTAACAAGATACCTTCTTCTAAAACCAATCCAACAGAAAACTGCCTTGTACTTGTATTTATCGCCAATATCATTTTTTTGTAAGTATCCTGACAATATCGTTATACATAACTATTGCCATAAGCCCAATCAGTATAACGAGCCCTGCCTTATGTGCTATCTCCAGAAATTTTTGATTTAATGGCCTTCCAATCAAAAGTTCTATGAATAGAAATAGGATAAGTCCTCCATCTAATATAGGAATAGGGATCAGATTTAATACTCCCAGATTCACACTTATTACTGCTGTAAAAGGAACAAGATCTCTCCAATCTTTTTGAGCAATCTTTCCTGTAATTTGGCCAATCAGTATTGGCCCTCCCAAGGTCCTTATAGGAACAACCCTTTGAATCAACTTTATCATAGTGATGCAGGTAAGTTTTGTAATTTCCCATGTCTTTTTAAATCCCTTCTTTATTGCCTTCATAGGAGATAACTTAATAATCTCTATCCTTCCAGAGGCAACTATTCCTAAGATTGGGGTTTCAATCTCCTCACCAAATATATTCCTTATCTTTCCCTTCTTGGGAGTAACCTCGATCTTATAAACATCTTTTCCCCTTAAGACAATTATATCTAAGGGAACACAACCTTTTTTTTGCAATGCCTTTCTTATATCCTCCCATCTCCTTATACTTATATCATCTATAGCAATGATTATATCCTTTGGTTTGATACCTGACCAATCAGCAGGGCTCCCCAGCTTTACCTTACCAACCTCAGGCGCCAGGACCTTTTCTCCAACTATTGCATAAAATAGTATAAACAGGATAATAGCAAGGAAGAAATTTGCGAGAGGACCTGCGGCAACAATGGCTAACCTCTTATATGAAGGCTGTTTATTAAATGCCCGATGCTCTTCTTCTACAGGAACAGGTTCATCATCCATGTCTTCTCCAAGCATCTTTACATATCCACCAAATGGAATAGCAGATATAACGTATTCTGTTTCTCCAAACCTTATTCCCCATATCTTCGGTCCAAGTCCTATAGAGAATCTTAATACCTTTACACCAAATAGCTTTGCCACAATAAAATGGCCAAGCTCATGAAAGAGGATAAGAATGCCGAGGATAATTAAAAGAGGAAGGATATAGTAAAGAAATGTATGAACAAAATTCATAACTTATCTCTTATCTCTTTAATAAACTCCATTGCCTTATTTCTTGCCCATCTATCTACTTCCAATACTTCATCAATATTTTCTATTTCAAATGGCTCATGAACTGACATTACCTCTTCTATTATAGCAGGTATATCTAAAAATCCTATCTCTCTTTTTAAAAAAGCATCTACTGCCACTTCATTTGCTCCATTCATAACAGCAGGCATGCTTCCTCCAATACTTATTGCCTCATACGCAAGGGATATACACCTGAATCTATCTAAATCAGGCTTTTCAAATGAAAGCGTTCCAATCTTTTCTAATTCCAATGGTGGAAGATCATTCTCTATGTGATTTGGATATGAAAGGGCATAGGAAATAGGAATTGTCATATCTGGTATACCAAGCTGTGCTATAACTGATCCATCTTTATATTCTACCATTGAATGTACTATACTTTGAGGATGAATCAAAATATTTATCTTTCCTGCTGGTATATCAAAGAGCCATCTTGCCTCTATGACTTCTAATCCTTTATTCATCATGGTAGCAGAATCTATAGTTATCTTTTTCCCCATATTCCAGTTAGGATGCCTCAATGCCTGTTCAGGAGTAACATCTGCCATTTCTTTTAAGGACATCTTTCTGAATGGACCACCAGATGCAGTAAGTATTATCTTTCTTACATCACTTTTTGGATGACCCTGAAGTGATTGAAAGATTGCAGAATGCTCACTATCTACAGGAAGGATAGATACATTTCTTTTTTTTGCTTCCTTCAATATAATAGGACCTGCCATAACCATAGTCTCTTTATTTGCGAGGGCAATATCCTTTCCTGTCTTTATTGCACAAAATGTAGGCACAAGACCTGCTGCACCTATAATAGATGAGATAACAATATCTGCTTCTTCCATTGTTGCAACTTTTATAAATCCATCCTGGCCATAATATACATCTATTTCTTCACTTAATATTTCCTTAAGCCTTTCTGCATCCTCTTTGTTCAAGACAGAAATGGCCTTTGGCCTAAACTCCCTGATCTGCTCTAATAAGAGCTCTACATTCCTTCCTGCTGTAAGTCCTGTTATTTTATATCTTTCTGGATTCTTTTTTATAAGCCTTAATGCAGTTACTCCTATAGATCCTGTTGATCCAAGAATTACTATCCTTTTCATCTGGAAGCTATATATCCATAAAGAAATGGTATTGTAAATAATAAAGAATCTATCCTATCCAAGATACCTCCATGTCCTGGAAGTATAGAGCCAGAATCTTTTAAATTGAAGCTTCTCTTTATAAAAGATTCTGCAAGATCTCCGAGCTGGGCAATAATAGAGATAAATACCAGAAAGCAAATGGAGGAAAATGATAAATCAGAAAGCCTAAATGCCTTTATAAACATAAGACCACTAATTACAGAGCAAAGAAGTCCACCAATTGCTCCTTCCCATGTCTTATTAGGACTTATTTTTTCATGCAATTTATGTTTTCCTATAAGCCTCCCAAAATAAAATGCCCCTGTATCTCCAAAGATAACAATGCAGAGAAGAAAGAATATCCAGGCCTTTCCATCAGGATGCCTGTAAATTATCATGAGCATACAAAAAGGTATGGTAATATATATGATAGAAAACATGGTCATTCCTATATCCTGAAGTATCTCTTTATCAGGTGAACGTGAAGAAAGTATAAAAAATGACATGGGAATTATCAGCATAAGAGATACAATGAAGAGAAAAAGATACATACTTCCTTTAAATATCAAGGCAAAAAAAAGGAAGGAAATTATGTAGCCCAATAGCTGAAAAAGAAAAGGAGCAGATATAATATTGTAGAATTCCTTAAGCCCTAAAAAAAAGACAATGATAAGGAAAAGATAAAAAAAATAAGAAGGAGAAAAACCTACTGTATATATCACTATGGGGATTAAAATGAGAGCAGTAATCCATCTTTTTAGATGCATCAAACTCCCCCAAATCTTCTGATCCTTTGGGAAAAGTCATGGAGGGCAGCAAGATATTCCTCTTTTGTAAAATCTGGCCAAAGCACATCAGTAAAATAAAGTTCTGTATATGCGATCTGCCATAAAAGAAAATTGCTTATCCTTTTTTCCCCTCCTGTCCTTATAAGCAGATCTGGCTCTGGCATATCTAAATATAAGTGCTTATTTATAATAGACTCTGTTACATCCTCAGGATTATTTATCCCTTCACTGATAATCTTTTTTACTGCATCTGTAATCTCCTGTCTTCCGCCATAGCTTAGGGCAAGAATAAGTGTCATTTCTTTATTATTACTTGTCTTTTCCATTGTTTCTATTAATTTCTTTCTTACGTCTTCAGGAAGCTTCCATATCCTTCCAATTGCTTTAAGTCTTATACCACTTTTCTGTATCTCAGGAAGCTCTTTTTCCAGATATTCATTTAAAAGGTTCATTAAGGTGCTTATCTCTTCCTCTGATCTCTTCCAATTCTCTTCTGAAAAGCAATAAAGGGTAAGCCAGGGAATCTCTAATTCTCTTGTAGTCTTTATGATCTCTCTTGCTGCCTCAGCTCCTCTAAAATGTCCATGAACCCTTGGAAGGCCTCTTTTTTGGGCCCATCTCCCATTTCCATCCATTATAATGGCTACATGAGTAGGAAGTCTTTTAGGAAGATCCATCCTTTAATATCAGAATTTCATGATCTCTTTTTCCTTTTCTTGAACAAGTTTTTCTACCTTTTCAATAAACTCATCTGTTATCTTTTGAACCTCATTTAACGCCCTTCTATAGTCATCCTCAGATATTTGTTTCTCATTCTTTAGCTTCTTAAATTGATCATTTGCCTCTCTTCTATTATTTCTTATAGCAACTTTTATATCTTCTCCTACCTTTCTTACAAGCTTTACAAGCCCTTTTCTTCTTTCTTCTGTAAGTGGAGGGATATTTATCCTTATTACCTTTCCATCATTAACGGGAGTAAGACCAAGATCTGATTTTAATATCCCTTTCTCTATCTCTCCTATAATAGACTTATCCCAGGGCTGTATAAGGATCATCCTGCTTTCTGGAACAGATATAGAGGCAATCTGCTTTAAAGGCATCTCTGTCCCATAACATTCTATCATAATATCTTCTATAAGGGCAGTAGATGCTCTTCCTGTCCTTATCTTTGAAAGTTCCTTTTTCAATACATTTATACTCTTATTCATCTTGCTTCTAAGTTCAGCAAGTATCTCATCCTGCATCCTATTCACCTCCTTTTATAATTGTCCCGATCTTTTCACCTTCAATCAACCTTCGCAAGTTTCCTTTTTTCTTGATATTAAATACCACAATTGGAAGATTATATGTCATTGCAAGAGATACAGCAGTAAGATCTAAGACAGCAAATCTTTCTTTTAAAAATGTTTCATAATTGACCTTTTCAAAAAAACGGGCGTAAGGATCCTTTATTGGATCAGAAGAATATACTCCATCCACCTTTGTCCCTTTAATAAAGACATCTGCCTTCATCTCCAATGCCCTAAGCACTGCCGCAGTATCTGTTGTAAAGAATGGATTCCCTGTTCCACATGCAAATATAAGTATTTCTCTTTGGATTCTATCTTCTAATTCAGTGGAAAAGGCTTCTGTAAGCCCTTTTATATTTATTGGGCTTATTACCTTTGCCTTAAACCCTTTTGCCTTAATTGCCTGACATAACGCGAGGGAATTTATAAGGGTTGCAATCATTCCCATATAATCAGCAACAACCCTGTTAATTCCATATTCCTCATATCTAAGTCCTCTAAAGATATTTCCACCGCCGACAACAACACCTATCTGAACTCCTATAGATTGCACATCTGTTATCTCATCTACGATTCCTTTTAAAACCAAAGGATCTATACCATATTCCTTTTCTCCTTGAAGTGCCTCTCCACTAAGCTTAAGTATAATCCTTTTATAGATCATATCTCTTCACCAAGCTGATACCTGACAAACCGCCTTATTACTATATTTTCTCCTGTTTTTGCTATTAACTCATTCAGTAAATCCTGGATAGTAATATCTGGATTCTTTATAAATGGCTGCTCTAAAAGACATGCCTCTTTGTAAAATTTATTTAACCTTCCTTCTACAATCTTTTCTATGACCTTCTCAGGCTTTCCCTCCTCCCTTGCCTGTGAAGCATATATCTCTTTTTCTCTCTCTATCACCTCTGGAGGGATATCTTCCCTCTTTATAGCAATAGGATTCTGGGCAGCTATCTGCATAGCAATATCTTTTACAAAGTTTTCAAATTCATCTGTCCTTGCAGTAAAATCTGTTTCACAATTTACTTCTACCAAGACCCCTATTCTTCCACCATGGTGTATATATGCATGGATTTTACCTTCCTTTGCAATCCTTGCCTGTTTCTTCTTTGCAGTTGCCATTCCCTTTTTGCGTAAATATTCGATTGCCTTTTCTATATCACCATTACTTTCTATTAATGCCTTTTTACAATCCATTATACCTACACCTGTTCTTTCTCTCAGTTCTTTAATTAATTCCATTGATATATTAGCCAATTTTATCCCTCCTTATTTTTATTCTTCTTCTGTTACAGAACTATCTTTCTTTATTATTACTACTTCAGGTCCTTCTTCCTCTTCTATTCCAGAAGTGGATTCTGGTGCAGCCTCAATTACCTCTTTTTCCTCCTTTTCTTCTATTTCTTCCTTCTGTTTTCTTTCCTCATATATCTTTAACCCTTCTATACAGGCGTCAGCAATCTTTGAACAGAAAAGCCTTATTGCTCTTATTGCATCATCATTTCCTGGTATAGGATAATCTATTTCATCTGGATCACAATTTGTATCAGCTATTGCAACTATAGGAATACCGAGCTTTCTCGCCTCCCTTACTGCGATATGTTCCTTCTTTGTATCTACAATAAACACTGCTCCTGGGAGCTCATCCATATTCTTTATTCCCCCGAGATTTCTTTCCAATTTCTGAAGCTTTTTTTCTAACTTCATAGCCTCTTTTTTTGGATATTTGCTAAATGCTCCCTCTCTCTTCATTGCCTCAAGCTGTCTTAATTTCTCTATACTTTTCTTTATTGTCTGAAAGTTGGTCAAGGTTCCTCCAAGCCATCTGTGGGCAACATAGAACATACCACATCTTTCAGCCTCTTCTACAATTGAATCCTTTGCTTGCTTCTTTGTGCCTACAAAGAGGATACTATTCCCATCTGCAACTGTCTTTACTACAAAATCATAAGCTACATCAAAAAGTTCTACTGTTTTTTGAAGATCAATAATGTGAATGCCATTTCTGGAACCAAAGATATAAGGTTTCATCTTTGGATTCCATCTCTTTGTCTGGTGTCCAAAATGAACACCTGCCTCTAAAAGCTCTTTCATTGTTACTACACTCATAACTCCTCCTTTTGTAACGGTTTTTTCTTCGGCTTAGCTATGCTGCCCTAAGGGCACAACCGTACATTGCCAAGCCTGCTTATTGAACTTGTTATTATAACCAACTATTGTTAATATATAAATACCCTTTTGAAAATTGGTTGTATTTCTAACACTACTTATTTTGTTTGGCAAGAGAAATTTATGAAACAGAAAGAGAAAGCATTATTAGAATTAAGGAAGAAACTTGATGCAATAGAAAAGGAGAGGTTTTCTCCATGGGCGTGCCTTAGTTCAAGTGCAATAAGGGAGAAAGAAGAAGAGGAAATTCTCTTTGGTCATAGACAATATTTTGCTGTAGATGCAGATAGAATCCTCCACTCACGTGCATACAGCAGATACATAGACAAAACTCAGGTATTTTATCTTATAAAGAACGATCATATAACCCATAGGGTCCTCCATGTCCAGCTTGTATCTAAGATAGCAAGGGGAATTGGAAGGCTTCTTAGATTAAATGAGGATTTGATTGAGGCAATCTCATTGGGTCATGATATAGGACATGCCCCATTTGGACATGATGGTGAAAAGATACTTTCTGATATATGCATGGCTTATAAAATAGGCCCATTTTTACACAATGTTCAGAGTGTAAGATTTCTGCAGGAGATAGAAAGGAAAGGGAAGGGATGGAATCTTACATTGCAGGTATTAGATGGAATACTTTGTCACAATGGAGAGATATTTACAAAGAAGATAGAACCTAATTGGAAGAAGGACTTTAATACTTTCAGATCAGAGATAGATTCCTTGATGAAGGACCCAAATACAAGGCTTGTCCCTATGACCTTAGAAGGATGTGTTGTAAGAATGGCTGATATAATAAGTTACATAGGAAGGGATATAGAAGATGCTATAAGGCTTGGGATCATAAAGAGATCTGATCTTCCGAAGGAATGCATAGAAGTTTTGGGAGACACAAACGGAAAGATTGTTTATACCCTGGTAGAAGATCTTGTTGCAAACAGCATAGATAAACCTTATGTTTGCTTTAGTGAAGAGGTAGGAGAGGCATTAAAGAGATTAAAGAAGTTTAATGAAGAACATATTTATATGAATCCAAAGATAAAGGATCAGACAGGGAAAATAAAGCTTATGTTTGGTCTTCTTTTTGAAAAATATATGGAGGATCTTCAGAAAGGAAATGAGGAGACAGATATATTTAAGGGATTTCTGGATGGGATGTCAGAGGAGTATAAAAAGAAGAGAACCTATCCAGAAATAGTAAGGGATTTTATATCTGGAATGACTGATGAATATTTCCTCCTGCAATGCAAAAAAAGACTTTTTCCAGAGATAAAGGTAGAAAGATGGGATGGGAAATAGTCACAGATGAGCACATAAGAAGGGAAAAGGAAAAAGCAAGGAGATTAAGAAAGACAAGGTGGTGGAGAAGAAAGATAAGCAGAGGTATATGCTATTATTGTGGAGCAAAGGTAGGAAGCAAAAATCTTACAATGGATCATGTAATTCCACTCAGCAGAGGTGGGACAAGCACAAAAGAAAATATTGTTCCAGCATGTAAGGAATGTAATAATAAAAAAAAGTATCTCCTTCCAGTTGAATGGGAGGAGTATCTAAAAAGATTAAGAGAAAAGAAGAGTTAATTTTTCCTT
>JALVZP010000149.1 GCA_027037575.1 Desulfobacterales bacterium
TGTGCCCACGCCATATTCCATTCAGATTTGGCCCAAGTCCATCTCCCCAGAATCCATTCTCTGCTGTGGTTTCTTCTCTACCTGCCCATGATCCTGTCTTTACTATGTCTCCTTCTGGGGTTACCCAAAGGCAGGAAAGGACCCTTCTTTCTGAATTTCCCATCCTGTAGTTAAGAGGAGAGCATCCAGATATTGTATGATTTGCAATAACAGATGCCCCGCTTCCTCCACCAGTATTTATGAATATACAATCATTGTCAAAGCATGCCTGGCAGAAGTGACCATATCTTACTCCTGCCTGAATTTTTGCATATGAGTTCTTTCTGTCTATCTCAAGTCCCTGCATCCTCTGAAGATCTATCTGAACCTGATCAGGCCTGAATCTTGGATTTGCATTGTATGCCCACTGGGATGAGCATGGATTGAATGGAAGATGATACTTGTTACATATCTTTACTATTACTGCCACTTCCTCTGTGGTCTCTGGCTGAACTACACAGCAGGGAGGATAAGACTTTCCAGAAAACCAGATCAGCTCCCTTGCATATCCACGTCCAACATACGCCTGCCTTACTGCCTTCTCTTTGCTGATCTTATCAGTTCCTACCACTTTCTCCATTTCTCTATACGCCTCTTCTGGCATATCCCACCAATAAGGCTCTTTTCTTAATTTCTTTGTCTTTTCTTTCATTTCTTCCAGGCTAAACATATCCAAAACTCCTTAAGTTCATTTCCCCAATTTTTCTTACTATATCTCATATAACCTTTCTCTATCAATTCCAAAGTATCTATATCCTATTAGGGCGTTTTCAGCAGCTAAAAAATAGCTGATAAAAACATACAAGTGTGTTATTTTATTATCCAATACTCCTTGCTTGGCAAGTAGAAGGTTGAAGGATTCTTACTCTTTATAAAGATATCTTTATAGACCGAGCCGAGAAAGCATGGATTTATTAAGACTTACAGAAGCTTAGAAAGAGGAATTATTTTTAGTCCTGGGATAAACCAATTTTGCAGGAGGAAGAAATGAAGCAAAGATTGCCTTTCTTTTTAATTATAACAAGTTCAATTTATCCAGATGAGTCAGAGTATTTTATAGATGATCCTTTTTGGATAGATTCTTTAAAGATAAAAGAGTGCATAAAGGATGTTTTTGAAAGCTCAAAAAAGATAATGAAATTTGAAGATAAAGAAATACATGTTAAAGACAACGAATTGATTTCTTCTGTTTTTAGTGAAAAAGGAGGTTTGGGATTTAAGGATGCAAAAATGCTATTTTTCCCAATACAATCCAAAAAGGGCATGTTTACATGGATTACATGCCCAGGAGCATTAGATGGCTTTAAAAAAGATATGAAAGAGGCAGGGGTCCAAATTCCTGAGCATTTTGAAAGGATAGAGAAAAGAGTAATAGCCAGTAAAGATATAATGGTCTCTGATGATTATGTTGTACTGGAGGATATAAGATTTCAAGTTAAAGCAGATGAGAATATAAGAGAGGTTGCAAAATGGTTTGCCAATAAAATATTTCCAAAAATGGATGAAGATGATGGTTACTGGTATCTTAGAGAAAAATTCCAAAATGATCTAATAGTCTTAGATGATGAAGAATTTAGATCTATTGTGAAAGGCCTTAGTAGATTAATAAAAAAGGAGGAAAAGAGATATGCCATTTTAAAAGACACTATTTTTTATTCTTCAGCTATATTTGAAGATGAATTCACATCCAAATATTTTCAAGAAGGAATAGAAAAGATGATAGTCCTAGGAAAATATCATATAGGTCTTACAAGGATTGAATTAATTAAGCCATAATTATGTCTGTTTTTGAAAAAATCTATCAAGAATATTTAGAACAGATAAAGAAGATCGATCTTGAAAAACTGTCTGAAAAGATAGATGAAGGGGCATTCTGGAATGGAAAAGAATTAATAATTCCTCTTTTTTCAAAGCCCTTTTTTATTTCAAAAGATGGTATAAAAGGTACTTCAAGAAAAAGACCATCCCATGAAGAGATAGTAGTGTTGAGCAGATACATCTTATCCTATCCCAAGGAAATAAGAAAAGATGGAAAATGGAGACATTATAGAGATTTTAAAGATTCTGCACCTCTTCTTTCTTTATTTCAAAATGATGTAGAAAAAAAGATTGCTAACTTATTTTCTGGGAAAAAAGATCTTCTTATTTCCTGCTGTAAAAGATTAGGTGGAAAGGAATATAGAGAGAATTGGGATTATGATATAAGCTTCCTTTTTAATGCTCTCCCTCATATCCCTCTACTTTTACTCTTTAATGACACAGATGATATCTTTCCTGCACAATGTATCTTGCTTTTTAGAGAAAGTATAGAATATTTCTTGGATATGGAATCTGTTGCCATACTTGGAATTATTTTGACCAGATACCTTCATTCAACTTCCTCTTAAGCACCCCTGAAATCTTAAATGTTACAACTCTCCTTCCTTTTAACATTATTTCCTCACCTGTTTGAGGATTCCTCCCTTTTCTTGGATTCTTATTTCTTACACAAAATTTCCCAAATCCGCTTATAAGGACATCTTCCCCGTTTTCTAAGCTTTGTTTTATAAGCTCTATTAGTCTTTCTACAACCCTTTTAGATGCCTGCTTACTTAGTCCGACATTATTATATATGCTTTCTACTAAGGTCTCTTTTGTAACAGTCATATCATCCAATTAGCAGAACTGCACAGATGTGCAATTCTGGGTGGGGTATTTTTATCCCGCCAATTTGAGGATGGCCTGCCCCACCAGGCGGTTTTGGCCGTCCAATATGTTAATATACCAATGCCAAGAGAAAATCAAGAAGGCCCAAGAACTGGCTACTTTTTTGATATTATGCTAAAAAGGTCTTATGAATTTCTTAAAGATAGACCTTGGTGCAATAGCACATAACTTAAATCAGATAAAGAAGATATTGCCAAAAGATACCAAGATAATGGGTATTGTAAAATCAGATGCATATGGT
>JALVZP010000150.1 GCA_027037575.1 Desulfobacterales bacterium
TTCTTCACATGGGTGTGGGCATATCCTTCCTAAGACTCCTGGAAGGGGAAGTTTTTCCATTATTAGCTCTAATGCCCTTTTGTAGTCTCCTACTTTTATCATTTGCACGTATCCTTGGACATTTATCCCTGCTGGGCATGTGATTCTACATGGGGCCTTGTCTCCTTTTTGTATGCAGTATGCACCTGGTATTGCCTGGGGGTAGAGTTTGTATGTGGCCTTTCTCTTTGAAAGAGCTAAGTTGTATTCGTCATCTAATTCTACTGGACATACGTTTGCACATTCTCCACATCCTGTGCATTTTTCTAAGTTTATATATCTTGGCTTTTTTATGAGTTTTACTTTGAAGTTTCCAGCCTCTCCTTTAATCCCTGCTATTTCTGCATTCGTTATTAGTTCTATGTTTAGGTGCCGGCCGACCTCGACCAGCTTCGGTGAGATTATTCACATTGCACAGTCATTGGTGGGAAAGGTCTTGTCAAGTTGTGCCATTATCCCGCCAATTGCACTCTTTTCTTCTACCAGATATACGTAGTATCCGCTGTTTGCTAAATCTAATGCCGATTGCATCCCTGCTATTCCCCCACCAATGACCATTACTGAGCCTGTTTTTTTCCTTTCTTCCATATCCCAACTCCTTATATCTTTACTTGATCTAAAATCATTGGAAGTTTGTCTTCCCATCCTATTGTAGAGATCATAACGCCTGGCATTCCCATATTTTTCAGCTCAGTTATAAGTTCAGCAGCAATCTCTATGCATCTTTTTCTCTTATCTGGAGCCTTCTGTATACTGATGATCATCTCTTCAGGTATAAATATGTGCCTGATATTTCTGGAAATATATCTTGCCATTCCTGCTGATTTGAGAAGAAGGACTGTAGGGATAACAAAGACATTGTAGTCCTCAATCTTTTTTAGAAATTGGTTAAAGCTATGAAGATCAAATACAGGAGTGGTAATTACAAACTCTACACCTTCATTTATCATCTTTCCCAGGTTCTCAAGTTCTATGTCCAATGCTCCTCCCATAACTCCAACATTTATAATAGAGCCAACAAAGAATCTTGGTGCTCCATTTAGTTCTATTCCTGCCAAATCCCTTCCATTTTGAAGTGTCCTTATTGCTTGAACAAGCTCCAATGGCTGAAGATCATATACTTCTCTTGCCTTTGGATGATCACCAAATCGGATATCTTCTCCAGGAACTACCATGATATTTGGAATACCTAAGGCAGATGCAGAAAGTATGTCTGCCTGAAGGGCCAACCTGTTTCTATCCCTACAGCATACCTGAAATACTGTTTCAAAACCGTGATTCTGTAGATAGATACATCCTCCAAGAGAGGATGCCTTCATAACTGCATTGGCCATTTCTGGAACAACAATTGCATCAATTCTCCCTTTCACTAAGTTGGCATTTTTGAGCATATTGGAAAAATCTGCCCCTTTTGGAGGCTCAAATTCCCCAAGTATTACAAAGTCTCCTTTTTTTATCTTCTCTTCAAAAGACATCCTATAGACCTCCACTATAACTTGTTCAGGGCATTTAATATTGCCATCTCAAGATCGTGCATCCCAAAGGACTTAATATGGTAAAAAAAGATCCCCTGATGCCTAAACTTGCTTTCCAGCTCTGGTGTATTTGTCTCAGCACACACAATAATGGGAAGATTTTCATCTATTCCCTTTATTACTGAAATGAAATCGACCTCTTCTCTTAAGAGATCTGCATCCAGAACAAGCACATCTATGACATTGTTCTGTATGCTCTGAAGTATCTTTGTGAGTGTGTTAACGCATATCATCTTCAGATCATTTATCTTTGAAAATATACCAAGCTCTTCACATAGGCTTGGCTTAGGCTCTGCTATAAGGATTGTCCTTTTCTTTTCCATAGCATCTTTCACTATTACTTTAAGCAAACATTGTGCCATTCTTCAGTGTCTGATATTTACAGGAATGTCTGTTTAACCTTCAAAGTATTATGAGGAAAAAAGTAACATCCATGTTACAAAATTACCCATGCTTCCCTTAGGCTTCACTCCACTTCTTAGATGATTTATAATATCGAGCAAAAAAGAGGGGGTCGGTGATATGAGTCTATTTAGAAGAAACCTTTCAGATAAGGACTTGGATTTCATAATAGATACAGTTGCTCCAGATGTTACTGATAAAGCAAGGCTAAAGCAGATAATAAAGGAGGATTCTGAATTCAGGGCACAATTTTTGAGTGATGAAAAGATATTTAATAGGGTCATAGGTGAAAAAGAGGCGTTTTTAAAGATATCACCGGCTCTTTTCTTTGAAATCCTTTTAAGAAAAGCACTTAAGGATCTTAAAGGAAGAGGCTATACATGGGAGAGAGAAGCAAATATGAATATACCTGTATTTGATTCCTCAGAGGTAGTAGAATTCTTAGAAAATGAAGAGCACATCATGTATTTGGCAGATATGCTTGCATCATTTACAAGGATAGAAAACTACACAGTATATCTTAAGGTGGGTAAGGGTATATGGAGGAAGGTCCACTTTAATGACATGGATATAAGAAGTTTAATGTCTTTCTGTGAGATGATAGATGAGGATCGTCGTTTAGGGCTTTATAAGAGGATTGCAGATATATGCCTTTTCATCCTGGGCCTTTTCCCTGATTGGGCAGAGAGAAATTATAGATATCCTGTCTCAAAGGAGGTAAGGCCTGGTATATTAGGGCAACCAAGGATTAGTCCAGAAGAATATGAAAAGGAAGGTAGGAGATTCTATAGGCTTGCGGCAACACATAAATATGTTAGGGATACTATATGGGAAGAGATATTCTGGGATCTTTATGAAAACTTCCAGAAGGCAAAAAAGCCACTGAACTTTATTGCAGACAATTATCTGAGATACAGGAGACAAGAGATATTTATGTAGTATCCTTCCCTTCCTTCCAGCTTATAACCCCATTCATCTCTCCAACAGGCGGGATTTTTTTGTTGATATT
>JALVZP010000151.1 GCA_027037575.1 Desulfobacterales bacterium
TACCACTATCCCGGACAATAATGCAATAGCAGGAAATGACATAATAAACATAAATAAATCTTTTATCTGGCTCTTTTTCAAGAATTGATAGCTATATTTCTGAAGTCTTGGCCTTTGAGCCAAAAACTGTCTTCCCCTACAAAGCCATTCTACAAGATTCATAAAAAAACCTTCATTATCCATACCAGGAAAGTCTAAATATGGATCAGTAGCAAAATCTGAATCTCCAACCAATGCTATCTTTCCTTTTTTATCCTTAATACTAACTGCTACTGGAAAAGGTCCTTTTATGCTTTTTCCTCTTATATAATCAAAATCCCATCTCTTATATCTTTCTTTTGTTATCGCCCAACTTCTTGGACTTGTTTCTAAAAGAATCCTTACATTCCTTTCACCAGTAAGTACATATATAGGCCTTGCAAGTGGAAGCATAACAGCCGAATTCAGTACATCAGACATAATATCCTTTGGAATTACTACGGGCATAAACATATCCCCACCGCTCAATCTGCTGGATATATCTACCACAATATCATCTCTTATTTCAACATGGAATTTATTTAAAAGCTTATTCAGGGATAATGCAGTAAATGGTTCTACCAAAAAAAGGAATCTTCCACCTGCTTCTACAAACCTTTCTATTGTATTTAACTCCTCTTCTGAAAATTCCTTCTTTGGCCTCCAGTCTATTATAAGCCTCGCATCAGGTGGTATATAGATCTTTTTTTTCCAATTAAGTGGAGCCACTTCATAATTTTCATCCTTTAGTATATCCACTACTTTTTTACATAGGCCTTCAGGATCAAAGGGGTTATATTCTCCATCTCTTAAAAGAAAATAGATCTTTGTTTTATCTGTAATAAGCCTGAAAATAGCATTAGTCAGACTTCCTTCTGTAATAGAAAACAGTTTTTCTATCTTCCCTTTATATTTTACTATTGCACTACTCTCTTTATAAGGCACTTTGTATCTCTCTACTAAGGAAGGATTCCTTTCCGGATCAACTACTTCCCATTTTATTTTATGTGAATACTGACCATATAGCTGGAGCATATTTTTAATTAATCTGGTTTCTGGCTTATTTCTCGGACCGAAATATATGATGTAGACATTATCTTTTAGATAATCTAAAATTTTTTTTGTCCTTTCTGTAAGCTCATATCTCAGGCTACCTGTAATATTGATTCTTTTATTATATCTTACCGAGGCATAGTCAATTGCAGTTGCAATAAGAATAATAAAAGCTATCTTAAGGATAAGGAAAGCCCAATTTTTGACTCTCATATTATCTTAATCCCCTCCAATATCTGGATCTCAATGATTCCCTTGTAAATAGGATAAAACAAATAGTAAAGACAAAACAGTGTATAATGGAAGAAGAATCTATTATTCCATTTGCAAACTTATTTACATGCTCCAAAAAGGATAAATGGACAAGTATTTTTTGTCCTTTAAAACCTGCCCAACCTGCATTGAATGCAATTGTCAAAAATAGAAGACATATACCGAATGTTACCATAGCAGCAGTTATCTGATCCTTTGTAAATGAAGAAATCAAAAGCCCAACAGAAATAAAGGAAGATCCTACAAGAAAAAGTCCAAGGTAACCTGAAAGTATTACCTCTACATTGAATTTCCAGAAATGGAAAATAAAAATTGGATAGGCAAAGGTAAGAACAAGCATCAGGGTGAAGATAAAAAGACAAACAGTATATTTTGCAAGTATCAACTCCATATCCCTTATAGGATATGTCAAGATTAACTCGATTGTCCCAGTCTTTTTTTCTTCTGCAAAGAGTCTCATGGTGAGTAGTGGTATAGTAAGGCATAAAACATGAACCATATCCAAAAAGAATTGCCTGAATAGACCTTCTGTTACACTTATTCCCTGATCTATGAGAAAAGTGTCAAAGCGAATTACATCTGTAAAGAAGAAATAACCAGAGAGCAATAAAAATATAGCTGCAATTGCATATAAAATAAAAGAATTTACATATTCATATAGCTCTTTACCAAATATTGCCCAAAAGTTATTCATCCTGACTGCTCTCCTATGAGCCTTAGGTATACATCTTCTAAGGTTATACTCTTAAAACCTATCTCTATAAGATCCCATCCGTTATTTACTATCTTTCGTGAAAGATCACTCCTTATATCTTTTTCTGTCTCTATTGTATATTGAAGTATACTTCCTCCATTATATGGCTGAACCTTCTTTTCTATTATATTTGCTCCTAACTCTTTTAATATACTTTCTATTTTTTTCTCTGGTGCCTTTAGTTTTAAGATAAGCTGATTCTCTTTTTGGGTTTTCTTATACAGATTCTCTATGCTATCCTGAACAACAATCTTTCCCTTATTTATGATAATTACCCTGTTGCATATCGCACCCACTTCAGAAAGTATATGTGAGCTAAGAAGAACAGTCCTCTGACCGGAAAGCTCCTTTATTAGATTCCTTACCTCTACAACCTGTTTTGGATCAAGTCCTACTGTAGGCTCATCCAGAATAAGAACATAGGGATCATTCAAGATTGATTGGGCAAGACATACCCTCTGTCTATATCCCTTAGAGAGATTTTCAATAAGCCTGTTTGAGACACTTTTTATTTTACAGAGATCCATTACTTCATCTATCCTCTTTTTCATAACCTTGTGGTCCATACCCTTTACCTTGGCAACAAATTCCAAATATCTCTTTACAGGAAAGGCCTTATAGAGGGGAGCTCCTTCAGGGAAATAACCTATATGTCTTCTTACTAAAAGGGAATCATTTACTACATCATATCCTGCAACCTTTGCCTTTCCTTTTGTTGGAGGCATAAAACAGGTGAGTATTCTCATTGTAGTTGTTTTTCCAGATCCATTTGGCCCAATAAGCCCTACTATCTCTCCTTTTTCAATATAAAAACTGATGTCTTCTATTGCCCTAAAAGAATCAAAATATTTGGTAAGTCCCTGTGCTTCTATCATTTAAAGA
>JALVZP010000152.1 GCA_027037575.1 Desulfobacterales bacterium
TAGCTTTTCTGCCTGAGATAAGACCTTTTCTGGCTCATAATCTATTCTTTCTTCAATTCCTTCAAATGAAACAAGATCAGATACAGGAATCAGCTTAAACTTATATTTTTTTGCATATATAGGATCTATTGGAAGGGAGCAGTTCATATCACATGCAAAGAGATCTACACACCCGCTTGCAAGGACTGCCTCCTGCATAATCCAGTTTCCTGTATATCCAAAAAGCACATCGTCCATGTTCCATCTATGTATTATCTCCTGACCTGTCTCAATACATGCAATGATCCTTAATCCTTTTGCTCCTTCCTTCTTTGCCCTTTCCTGCCATTCAGGCCTTCTTGCAAGCTGAATAAGGGCAAATCCAACAAATGGCTCATGTCCATTTACAAGCACATTTACATAGTCTGGATCAAGGACACCAAGATCTACCCTCATAGGATGAGGTCTTGGGATACCAAATAGTATATCCTGTATATATTCAAGGATAATCTGACTCTGATATGCCATTGCAATAGACATCCTCATTGCCTTAAGTGCAAGGCTTACATAGTATCCATCTACATTTGTAAGGCATGAACTTGTTGCCCTAAGCATCTCCTTATAGATTCCAATTGGAAATATATTTAGCTTTCTCCAAAGAGATTTTCTCTCATCTGGTGCAAGTGCATCCACAATCCTGCTCTCCTTTTCACTATTCTGATCCTCTTCTATAAAATCACAAAGTCTTAAGGCTATCTCATTTATTGATCCTGTTGTATCAACTCCGAGTCTCTGAGCAAAATTTTTCAGTTTTTCAGGCTCTTTTATCTCATATGGCGTTTTTCCAAGCGCTGTCTCCCTAAGTGTCTTTATAGTCTCCTTTGCATGATACTGATAGGTGGATGTTCCCATAATGTTTCTTAAAAGCATCATCCTCATTGCCATTCCATCTGCATCTATTCCACATACTCCCCTTTTTCCCTTTTCTGCATCTGCCCTGCATGGTCCATTAGAGCAGAGATCACACCTTGTTCCTTTCATACAGAATGGGCATCTTTTGTCAGGATCAGCTCCAAGTCCTTGTTCCTCATATCTATCCCAGACATTTGTTAGTCCATCCCTTTTTATCCTTTCATATGCCCTTAATACTGATTCATGATATGATATCCTTTCCTTTTCCATAACTTTTCCTCCTTTGTTTTTTATAAAGAAAAGCAACAATTGTGCCATAAGAAAAATTATTGTATATTCTACAAAAAGTCTCATGATGCTGTCTCATGTGTGTCTCAGAGAAACACTTTCTAGAATAAGGAGAATATATGAAAGAGAATCTCATATATCTGGATCATAATGCTACAACAATGATAGATCCTGAAGTAATCAAAAAGATGGATCAAATAAAGGATATATTTGGAAATCCATCCAGCTCCCATATCCTTGGAAAAGAGGCAAGGGGTATATTAGAGGATTCAAGAAGAAAGATAGCAGAACTTATAGGCTGTAAGGACTCTGAAATAATATTTACTTCTGGTGGGACAGAATCAAATAATATGGTTATAAAGGGGATGGTTGATCTAAAGGAGCCAGAAAAGAATCATATTATTATATCTGCTATTGAGCATCCATCTATACTTAATCCAGCAATATATCTTATGGAACTGGGAGTTCAGGTAAGCATTGTAAGAGTAAATAAAAATTGCCTGATAGATCCTGATGATGTAAAAAGAGAAATAAAATCTAATACAAGGCTCATAAGCATAATGCTTGCAAATAATGAGACAGGGACAATTCAGCCAATAAAGGAGATTGCAAAGATAGGAAGGGAATATGATATTCCAGTTCATACAGATGCTGCTCAGGCAATTGGAAAGATCCCTGTAAATGTAAATGAGCTTGGAGTAGATCTTCTTACCATAGCTGGCCACAAGCTCTATGCACCAAAGGGAATAGGTACACTATTTATAAGAGATGGAATAGAGATAAATCCACTTCTTCATGGAGGAGGTCAGGAAAGGGGGATAAGATCTGGAACAGAAAATGTCATTATGTCTGTTGCACTCGGTGAAGCATGCAGGATTGTAAAAGAGAGGCTAAAGGAAGACATTGTAAGGATAAAGATGCTAAGAGATAGATTTGAGACATTGCTATTTGAAAACATAGATGGTCTTGTTCTAAATGGACATCCTGAAAAGAGACTTCCAAACACCTCTAATATATCTGTTCCTGGTATATCTGGAGAGGATATACTAAGGAATGTTCCAAGAATAATTGCATCTACTGGTGCAGCATGCCATTCAGGAAAGAATAAGATTTCACATGTTCTTTCAGCAATGGGAGTTTCTGAGGATGTGGCAATAGGTGCACTAAGATTTAGCTTGGGAAGATCAAACACAGAGGATCAGATAGATATGGCATCTGAGCTTCTCATATCTTGTATAAACAGGATGAGGGGATAAAGATGGAGTATCCAGCATTTCTCATAATAGATATGGTAAGGGACAATTTTGATGAATCCAAGAAGCTTCCAATAACAGAGCAGGCAAAAAAGATAATTGATCCTATAAATAGGGTAATCTCTGCCTTTAGGAAGAAGGGCTATCCAATCGTATTTTCAACAGATGCATTTAAGGAGGATGACTTTATATTTAAAGGAAGCAGGATGAAACCACATTCTATCTCTGGAACAGAAGGTGCAAAGGTAATAGAAGAGCTGGATATGAGGCCTGAAGATCTCTGGCTTCCAAAGCCAAGATTTTCTGCGTTCTTTAATACAAACCTGAGGGATTGGCTAAAGGAAAGGGGAGTAACACTTTGTGTAATAGCAGGAATAACAACAACATTTTGTGTCTTGGCTACAGCAATGGATTCCATATGCCATGATTTTAAGACCGTCATATTAGAGGACTGCTGTGCTGCAGCAAGGGATTGGATGCATAAAAATATCATAGAATGCTATAGAAAGACTCCTCTTTATCCATTATTCAGGGTACTTAATTCTTCA
>JALVZP010000153.1 GCA_027037575.1 Desulfobacterales bacterium
GTTGGAATAAGTGCCCAGGAAGGATCACCTTCATGAAACATAAAATTCAGTCTTTTTACAATGGTAGTTAAGGACTTCCATCCTCCACATAGCCCTGGCATATGCTCTTTCATATAGTATTCAAATGCCTCAATATAGCGAAGGAATCTTGGATCTTCTACAGACCCTGGTCTTCCCTCAAAATAAAGGATAAATGTATCTGGCCCAATCCTATCAAACCGCCTTGTTATTTCTTCAAAATCCCTATTATAGATAGAACTTCGTTTTAAAATACTTGATCCAGGATATATTTCCCCTATCCTTATCTTAGATGCTTCTATACCAAATGTAAGGGCAGTTAAGAAAAGAAAAGAAATTACAGCTATTTTACCATGTCTGGATATAGAAAATTCTGCCAGCCTTTTATTAAATTTTGTCCAGATATCCTTTGTGGATGGTCTAAATAGCTTTTTATCCTTATATGCACTTGGTGCAGGAAGATAATAGCAGAATATCGCAGCCATTATTCCACTTAAGAATATAAGATTCAGGATCCATAAGCTAAGTATTATGCTTATTGTCTTTAAAAATGGTATATCCGAAAGTATCATTACCCCAAACCCTGCAGCGTCTGTAAGGACAGCACCTATACATGGGGGAAGCATACTTTCTATGGTCCTTTTTGCTGCTATATCCTTTCTATGAGTCTTTAGTTCCTCTTCTATATATCTTTCTACTTTCTGGACTGCACTGCTCATACATCTAACCAAGACCAAAAATGGAAGGACAATCATAAGGGGATCAAAGTTGAGCTTCAGATAGCCTGCAAGACCTATCCCCCATGTAGCACTAAGTATTGCCACTGCCAGAGGGACAGTAAATGCAATGATGCATCTTAAAAAAAGGAATAGAAGTATTCCTGAGATTGTAAAGGTAAGGGCAAAGAGAAATATTACCCTTTTCCAATGACTATATATAGTTGCAAGAAGGATTGGCCTTCCTGTAAGATGAATCTCTGTATAGTTGTTGGTATATTTTTCCCTTAATTTCTGAACAAAGTGATAAAGATCCTTGTATTCAATTGTTGGCTTAAACTGGGCAACAATCAGGGCTGATTTCCCATCAGATGAGACCAGGACACCATTATAAAAGGGGCTTCCAAGAGTATGTTCTTTTAGTTCCTCTAATCTCTTTTTCGTCCTTGGTATCCTTGGCCAAACCAGGGTTCCAATATATATTTCACCACCACCTCTTACTGTTATATATTTCGCCTTTTCAAGTGTGATAGAGTCTACAAGCAAGGGATAAACATCTCTATAATAGCGAAATTTCCAGGTAAGTTCTTGAAGCATCTTTAAGAATTTTGGGTTAAATATATCTCCTTTTTTTACCCTCAATTCACATAAGACTGTATTTGCTCCACCAAATATGGAAGAATATTTTTTATGAAGCTTTATATAAGGATGATTCTCAGGAAGCATATCTTCTAATCTTGCCTTTGTTTGAAGACCCTTTATTCCATATGCCATAATAGCAGTGATAATGAAGGTCAATATTAGAAGAGGAATCCTGAATCTAAATGCATACTCTGCTATCCAGGCCGTTATCCTTCTTCTTACTTTAACCTCTTCCATTTTATCCCATCATCACTAAAATATATTGACCCCTTTATTCCAAGAACCCAAAGCCTTTTCCCATTATTCCATAAATCATAAAGCCATTCTCCATAGGGAAGCCTCCCCTCCATTTCTGCCCTTTTCCATGGTCCATAAGGAGATGTGCTGTAATATATACCCTTCTGACCAATACAGACCAGTTTGTCTCTAAATTTGCATATCCTAAACAGACTCCTTTCTCCATTTAGCCTTTCAAGTGCATAGATCCTTTTCCAGGACGAATTATAATCTTCTTTAAAAAGAAGGAGGGAAGAGATACCAGATGCTACGACCTGATGATTTCCAATATAGGAAATAGACCAGACCGTATATTCCTGAGATGCAATTGCATTGTCCTGAAGAAACCATTTTTTTGAATCCTTAGATGCGTATATTACTCCAAACTCACCTGATGCCCATCCATGTCCATCTGGAGAAAATGTGATAGTATGAAACATTATGTCGTCTCCAGTAATTAACACCTTCCATTTTTTCCCCCCATCATCTGTCCCAAGGACAGTTCCCATCTCTCCAGCAATCCATCCATGTCCTTTATCCTTAAAATAGACTGCCTTCCAGAAATACTTTAATGGACTCTTCTGCCTGACCCATGTTTTCCCACCATCTTCTGTATGAAGGATCAATCCATTATATCCAACTGCCCAACCATTTTTTTTATCCACAAAATATATGTCAGAAATATTTTCATTTGTATTACTTCTTTGAAGTTCCCATGTCTTTCCACCATCTTCTGTATGCCATATCTTTCCAAATTGCCCTCCTATCCATCCATTTTCACTGTCCACAAAAGAGATGCATAAAGAATAGTATAGTCTTCCTGGAATCTTTCCCAGATCCCGGGAAAATCCTATTGGAACAAAAATAAAAAAGATTAGTATGAGTAAAACAAAAGGGCGGCTTTTAAAACCGCCCTTTTGTATAAGTCGAACTATCATTTTTTCTTTCTATATCACTCCCATCTTCTTCTTTCTCTCTATCTCCATCTCCCTGAGGACCTTTCTTCTTATCTTTCCATCAGGTGTCTTTGGAAGCTCATCTATAAATTCTATCTCTCTTGGATATTCATGCTTGCTCAGCTTATCCTTTACAAACTCTTTTATTTCTTCTGCAAGTTCTGGCTTCGGTTCATATCCTTCCTTAAGCTTTATAAATGCCTTTACAATATTTCCCCTTTCCTTATCAGGGCTACCCACTACAGCACATTCCTCAACAGCAGGATGCTTCATGATTGCTTCTTCTACCTCTATGGGGCCAATTGTATATCCTGCAGATATGATTACATCATCTGCCCTTCCTACATACCAGAAGTATCCATC
>JALVZP010000154.1 GCA_027037575.1 Desulfobacterales bacterium
TAGATAGGGCAGATCAGGAAGACATTATATCATCTATTATACAAGAGCTTGGATTTTCAAAGAAAAACAGGAGATTTCCAAAAAAGGGAACTGTTTCTGACATAATAAGTAAGTGTGCAAATACCCAGAGATCAATTGAGGATGTAATAAAGGAGGAGTATGAACATTTCTTGGAATTTGTTCCTCATATAAAAAAGATAAGGGAGGTTTATAACACATATAAGAGAAAGAACAATCTTGTTGACTATGATGACCTTCTCATCTATTTGAGGCAGCTTCTTCAGGAAAATGAGGATATAAGAAGGAGGCTTTCAAATCAGTTTAGATACATAATGGTAGATGAATATCAGGATACAAACAGGATTCAGGCAGATATACTTGAAGGTCTTTGCTTTGAACATAGAAACATAATGGTCGTAGGAGATGATTCTCAGGCAATATATTCATTTAGAGGAGCAGACTATAATAATATGTTTGAGTTTCCTGAGAGGTTTCCAGGGACAAAGATAATAAAGCTTGAACAAAATTATAGATCTACCCAGCCTATCCTGGATCTTACTAATGCAATAATGGAAAATGCAATAAAGAGATATACAAAGTGCCTTTATACAGAAAGAAAAGGAGGGGAAAAACCTGAACTTGTAAATACGAGGACAGAACCAAGGCAGGCAAAGTTTGTATGTGATTATATAGAGAAGAAGCTAAAAGAAGGGTATTCACTAAAGGATATTGCTGTTCTGTTTAGGGCAGCATATCATTCATTTGAGCTTGAGGCAGAGCTTACAAGAAGAAGGATCCCTTATGTGAAGTATGGAGGATTTAAGTTTCTGGAGTCTGCTCATATAAAGGACTTTCTGGCTCACATAAAGGCGTATCTGAACAGAGAAGATATTGTAAGCTGGATGAGGATATTGAGGCTTGTAAAAAATATTGGCCCTTCTAAGGCAGAGAAGATATTTAACTGGATGAGGGAAAATGATGTTCACCCAAAGGATCTATCCAAATGGCCTGAAATAGGAAAGAACAAAGAACTTCTCAGGCTTTCAAAACTCTTTGAGGATATCTCTAAGGATGATCTTTCTCCAAAGCAGATTGTAGAGCGTGTAATAGAGTATTATGTGCCTATCTTGGAGGAGAAATTTGATGATTATCCAAGGAGGAAAAAGGAATTGGAGCAGCTTATTCAAATGGCATCCAGATATAGGAGTATAAAGTCCTTCATAGATGACCTTATCTTAGAGCCTCCAGAAAGCCCAGATGAGCTTGAACAGGGGAAAAAAGAAGATTTCCTTACACTATCTACTGTCCATTCTGCAAAGGGACTTGAATGGCCAATTGTCATTATTATCTGGGCAACTGAAGGAAGGTTTCCACTTTTAAGATTAAGGAACATAGAGGCATTAGAGGAAGAAAGAAGGCTCATGTATGTTGCAGCAACAAGGGCAAAGGATCATCTGGTCATATGCTATCCTGGAGATGAGGAGCTTCCTTTCTGGGAATCTGGATACTATAGCCTAAGGGAAGATAATCTGTCCTCTTTTCTAAAGCAGATCCCTTCTGATCTATATGTTTATAGGGATCTGGGTCAGAAAAAGAAAAAAAGGAAAAAGAAAGATTCACTCTTTTCTTCAGGAGATAAGGTAAGGCATCCTTCGTTTGGAATAGGTATAGTATCTAAGGTGATTAGTCAGGAAAAGGTGGAAGTAATATTTTTTGAGTCAGGAAAAAAATTGCTTCATCTTGCATATACAAGGCTTGAAAAGGTCTAATATTCTGATGGAAGCTCCCTCAGCTCTGCAAGTGAAAATACAGGCCCATCCTTACAAACGAACTTATGTCCAATGTTGCATCTTCCACACATTCCAATTCCACACTTCATCCTCATCTCAAGGGAAAGTATGATATTTTCTGGTGAAAATCCAATCTTTTCTAATACAGGCTGAGTAAATCTTATCATAATAGGTGGACCACAAACTATTGCAATACTATTTTCTGCACTCTTTATCTTCTTTTCTGTTATCTGAGGAACAAATCCTATATTGTATTTCCAATTTGGATCATCTGTTGCATCCACTGTAATATGCATCTCAATGTCATCTCTTTTTTCCCACTTCCAAAGCTCATCCTTATAGAGAAGAAGTCCTGGTCTTCTTGCACCATATACAACAGTAATCTTTCCAAATTTCTTTCTATTTTCAGGATGAAGCATATAGATAATGCTTGATCTTAATGTGGTAAATGCAAATCCACCTCCTATTATTACAATATTCTTTCCTTCCATCCTATCCCATGGATATGGTCTTCCTGAGGGTCCTCTAACACCAATAATGTCTCCTTCCTTCATGTTATGCAGGTGTGTTGTAACATAACCAGCTTTATTTATTGTAAAAAGAAGAAATCCTTTTTCTGTTGGAGATGATGCAATCCCTATTGGAACCTCTCCTTTTCCTGGAACAGATATCTCTGCAAACTGACCTGGCATATATCTAAATGCTTCTTCATGCTCCTTATTTAAGAATCTTAGCTTAAATGTCCTAAGATTCCTATCATCTGTCTCTACTACGATTTCTTCAATCCTTACTGGATATGGAAGATATGGATTCTTCAAATCAGACCTCCTTTATATTTTTGCCATCTTTTTTGCTACTTCCCTTATATCCACATTTGTTGGACATGCCCTTATACATCTTCCACAGCCACTGCACTGAACGCCATCTTTGTATTTTTCTGGATAATATCTTAGCTTATGCATAAATCTCTGCCTTACCCTTCTAAATTTTTCTGCCCTTGGATTGTGTCCTGATGCATGAAGTGTAAATATAGGAAACATGCAAGAGTCCCAATTTCTTATCCTATATCCTTTATCCCTATATGTCTCATCCTGTATATCAAAGCACCAGCATGTTGGACAAAGATATGTGCATATGCCGCAATTTATACAAGGAAAGGATATCTCATCCCATA
>JALVZP010000155.1 GCA_027037575.1 Desulfobacterales bacterium
ATCTATATCCTTCCATCTGTATGAGTTTACATTCTGTCCTAAGAGTGTAATCTCTCTTACACCTTCAGATATGAGAAATTCTATCTCCCTTAGTATCTCATCCATTGGTCTTGAGATCTCCCTTCCCCTTACATATGGGACAATGCAGTAGGAGCAGAAGTTATTGCATCCTTGCATAATGGATACATATGCGGTTACCTTCCCCTTAAAAAATCCCCTTACAAGAGCTGGCATCCTAAGAGGAATATCCAAGCATGTGGCAACAATCTTTTTCTGAGAAAAAATGATCTCCCTTAGATAATCTGAGAAATTAACTACCTCCCTTGCACCAACTACCATATCCACTTCAGGAAATCTCTCTATTATCTCCTCCTTTCTCTGCTGGGCAAGACATCCTGTAACAGCAACAATTGTTCCTGGCCTTCTCTTTTTAACTGCTATTGCCCTTCCTATAAAGCTATATGCCTTATGCTCTGGCTTTTCCCTTACAGTGCATGTATTAACTATAATCAGGTCTGCTTCTTTCATATCCTCTATCCTTTCCCATCCCATAAGGATGAGGTCCTGCGCCATAAGATCAGAGTCATATTCATTCATCTGGCATCCCATTGTCTTTATAAAGAACCTCTTCCTACTCATATCTATCTATCTCTATCCCCTCATCTTTTTTTAGAGAATCTATTAGCTCCTCTACGAACCTTTCACACCTTGGTGCAACATATACCTCTATTAATGCCTTGTTTGGATCAATTGTCCTTACAAGTGCCATCCCATCATATGACTCAATTGTGTTCCTTATATAGTCTATATCCTTCCTTTTTACCCTATATATCTCCCTTTTCATCCTTAAACTCATATGTTCCGCCCCATCTAAGCTTTGTCCTCAGTATATGAAAATAGCTATGCTTAGAAGGCTTTAGAAGCCTTATTACATGAGGAGATTTAGAGAGAAGGACCCTATCTCCATACCTCAGATCAAATCCTACCTGTCCATCTAAGGTAAGGACAACAGATTCATCCTTTAATACCCTAACCTCTATCATGGAATCATCAGGGATGATTATCGGCCTATTTGAAAGGGTAAATGGGCATATGGGAGTAATAATAAATGCACCTACTGTGGGATAGACAATTGGCCCTCCTGCAGAAAGGTTGTATGCAGTAGATCCTGTTGGAGTAGAAATAATTAGTCCATCTGCCTTGTATATGGTAAGGAATTCTCCATTTATGTAAACCTCTAAGTCTATAATCCTTGCAAGCGTCCTCTTATTTATCACGGCATCATTCAGGACAGAAAAGCTAAATACATTTTCCCCCTTCCTCTTTACTTCTGCCTTAAGCATTGTCCTTTCCTGTATGCTAAGCCTTTCCTCTATCATAAGCTCTAAGGATTCTATAAGCTCATTATATGAAACCTCTGTAAGGAAACCTAACCCCCCAAGATTTACTCCGAGAATAGGTATTCCGTATATCCCCATCTTCCTTGCAGCAGCAAGAAGTGTTCCATCACCTCCGAGAACTATCAGTCTATCTATATCTGTAGGAAGGATAGTCCCCTTCTCATGATCAGAGCTATCTCTCGGCATCTCCTTTGAAAATACCTCTATCCCCTTTGACCTAAGCCAATCCCCTATCCTTACTGCTGCATCCTTTGCCAGCTTGTGATTATACTTGTATATTATCCCGACTGACCTTATCATAGAAACTATATTACAAAAACAGGGAAACAAGCTCAAATCTATTTACATCTACAAGCCCTTTATCTGTTATCCTAAGCTCTGGTATTACTGGAAGGGAAAGGAAGGAGAGAATCATGAATGGATTCCCCAAGCTGATTCCTAAACCTTTCGCATGATGATCTAAGTCCTTAAGTCCTTCTAAAAGCTCATCTAAGGATGAGTTTGTCATCAAACCGGCTATCTCAAGCCTTACCTTTGAAACAGCCTTTCCATCAGAAACTACTACCATCCCACCTCCCATATCCCTTATCTCAACAATAGCCCTATATATATCCTCATCATCTACCCCAACAGCAACTATATTATGAGAATCATGTGAAACAGAGGATGCGATTGCACCCTTTTTTATCCCAAATCCTTTAACCAGACCAATCCCTACATTTCCTGTCCCCTTATGCCTTTCTACAACACATATCTTTAATATGTCCCTATCTGTATCAGAACATATCTCTCCGTTTTTTATCAAAGGCTCAACTACAGTCATTCTATTTACTATCTGATCAGGGATAATCTCTATTACCCTTACTTTATTCCCAGAAACCAAAATCTTAAGTTTTTCTTTAAAAAAATTTCCTATGTTTATGGAATAATTCATTTTTTTAAAAGATCTTTCTCTTTTTCCCTTTATCTTCCTTCCGTCTTTGAATACATCCACTACCTCGAATCTCTTTAGATCCTGAACAACAACTATATCTGCCCTTTTTCCAGCAGATATACTTCCCCTATCCCTTAGTCCAAAATGTATTGCAGGATTTATTGTGACCATCCTAATAGCAGTTATAGGATCTAATCCTAAGGAAACAGCCTTTCTTAAAATAAAATCCATATGTCCTTTTTCTTTTATATCCTCAGGATGAAGATCATCTGAGACAAAGCAAGCCCTATGAAAATTCTTCTCATTTATAACAGAAATAAGATCCTCCATATTTTTTGCTGTGCTTCCTTCCCTGATCATAAGAAACATCCCACTTTCTATCTTTTCCTCTGCCTCCTTCGGATCAATAGATTCATGATCAGAAGATATTCCAGCACATATATATGCCTGAAGATCCTTTCCTCTAAGGGAAGGACAGTGTCCATCTATTGTCTGAAACAGGGATAGCTTCCTCAGAACTTCCTCATCTCCATTTAAAACAGCAGGATAATTCATCATCTCTGCAAGCCCAAGTATATAAGGATTTCCTATGTATTCAGAAAGTTCTCTATGAGTTAGCTCTGCCC
>JALVZP010000156.1:0-1582 GCA_027037575.1 Desulfobacterales bacterium
TCTTATCTTTTCTGCTATCTCCAATAATCCTTCACTTTCTTTTATCTCAAATCCAGACCTTTTTAAAAGATTTCTTAAAAGATATGCATAGGATCTCTTTTTTGAGGATAAAAGAAAGAGAAAAACGAGGATGCTTGCTAAAACAGCTACCAAAAGCAAGAAAAATTTTATCTTATTTAGAGAAAATCTATTCAATCTGAAATCATACATCTTTCCAAAACTAAGCTTCCTTTTCAGAAAATTGAAAAATTCCTTTTGCTTGGAGTAGTCATAGTTTATTACATAGAGCATCCATTTTATCTTCAAAAAATCCAACCACTTAAAAAGAAAGTTCATATCCTTTATTCCCATTCCCTTTTCTATTGTGGGAGGAGTAGGGTCAAATCTCTTCCAGTATCTTCCATCAAAATATTCCACCCAGGAATGGGCATTTCTCTGAAGCACAATAAAATATTTTCCTTTTTCATTCCAGACTCCTCCTTGATACCCACCAATAAGCCTTGCTGGAATACCTGCTGCCCTTAATAGAAGAACAGCAGAGGATGCAAAATGTTCACACCATCCTTTATGTGTAGAAAATAAAAACTGTATTATAGGATCAGCTTTACTTCTTTTCCTTATATTCCTTGTATATGAAAAAGGCCTTGATGCAAAGATATGCTTTATCTCTTCTGCGATCTCATCAGCTCTTCCCTTTATGTTGTTTTTCCTTAAAAAAGTCTTAAGTTTATCCTTTATCTCCTCAGGGATTTGAAGATATCTTTCTAAGTCTCCATCTTCTTCTATCCTATCTGAAAGACAGGAATAGACTTCATATGCCAGTCGAGTCTGAATAGGATCCTTTGACTTAAATATATCTCCCTCTTTTCTGATCTCCCATTCCTTAGGTTTTAACATCCTGACTTTTATAGGAAAATTCAGACCAAAAATAGTTTTTCCACTATATGGTTCTAAAAATATTATCTGTTTTAAAAGATTGCATCTCGGGATAGATACAAGGATTTCTTCTTGCTTTTTCCTTATCCAATGACCATTTCTATATGTGTCATAGACTATTCCTCTCCAATAAGGATCAGAAATCCTTTTTGGGACAATTGTCCTGAATGCAATCTCCTTATTTTCCCTTATCTTTTCTACCTCTCCAATGTCCATATCCTCACTAAATCCAATCTTTGCCTCCTGGGAGATTCCAAAGGGAAGGGAGATAGTATAAGGGGTTCTTGGTAAAAACAGGAAGAAGAGGCAGGAAATAAGAATAACAATGAGGAAGCTTATTGAGGAAAATATAAGAAGCTCTTTTTTCTTATCTAATCCTTTTCCGTATGCATTTAAAAAGCAGAGTCCAGAAATAGAGCACCATGTAAATAAAAGGATGAAAAGACCAATGGAGAGATTGAATTTCCATATGGAAGATATGCATATGAGAGCAAAGCTTAATGCATATATCTGCCAGATATCCCTTTCTCTTATTGGAGAAAAGAATTTTAGGAAGGAAAGCACTATGAGAAGATCTGTTAGAAAGTTTAATATATGGATCTTAGAAAAGAAAAATAAGACAATACTTCCAAGTACTATAAATATT
>JALVZP010000156.1:1592-2960 GCA_027037575.1 Desulfobacterales bacterium
TGTCGAGCTTATTTAGTAAGAATGCCTTTGCTCTTATTTGCAAAAAAAAGCTTAAGATACAAAGAGAAACCATCCCTATCTGGGATAAAAAAGAAAAGCTTTCCCTTGAAGAAAGAAATGAGATCAAAAATGCCAGATATGCAAATACAAGGATCTCTTTTTTAATCCTCTTTTCCATAAACTGCCAATAAAGAGAGTATCTTTTTTCTCTGATCAAAGGTACTTTTTGGAGAAATCTCTATATTTGGAGTCTTTAATCCAACAGAGACTCCTTTTTTAAATAAATAATTACATGCAAATGTTAGCTTTCCAATATGCTCTTCTAACCCATTTTCATTTCCATTTATTTTAAGCCAGACAATTGGCTCATGATTGCCCTTATATTCAACAACAATAAGTTTTCCGATCTTTGCACTGCTGATCCAATGAATTAGCCTTATTGGATCACCATTTCTATATTCCCTAAGCCCTTTAAATTCATCTTTATCCATTAAAAGGTTCCTTCCCAAAGAGCTTTCATAAAGATTAAGGTCCCATCTAATTGGACATGGATAGACTAATAATCTCAGGTTTGTTTTTTTGATAATTGTCCTTGAGAAAAAGCCTACAGGAAAGAAGGAAGAACAACTTATAGATTCTATTTTTTCCCATCCCCTATCTTCAAACTTACACGTGAGCTCCAGGGTCTTCTCATATCTTCTTGGAAGATATCCCAAAAATGCCTTCTCCTGACCTGAAATACCAATTTCTAAGAGAAAAGAAGGTATTTGTTTTTTATTCTTTATCTTTAATTTTAAAAAACCTTCTCTTTTGGCATATATTTCAGAGGTATCAGCTATTTCAAATTCAAGACCTAATAAATTCAAGAAAGAGGTGAATCCAGAAACTGCCATCATACTAAGCATGATTGATAAGAGTATGTAGAGGATGCTATTTCCAGTATTTACTGCAGCAACCCCAATGAATATTGTCATTCCTATGTAGATTAATCCTGCCTTAGTAATCTTTACTACAAACTTCATTGTGGCAATTCAAACTGATCTAAGAATGACCCTATTATGTGGGATCTTTCATTTATATCCACAAAATCCTTTGGGACAAGCCGATGAAATGAGATCGGATAAAATGTCCTTTTTAGGTCTTCAGGAATTACATAATTTCTTCCCTGAATGAATGCATATGCCTTTGATATCCTTATCCAGCCCTGAAGTGCCCTTGTAGAAAGTCCATATTGAAAGAGTCTCCCTTCCCTGCTCTTTTGAACTACCATAACCATATAGTTCATAAGATCTTCATGGATTCTAACTTTTTCAACAATCTTTTGAATCTTTATTACCTCTTCTGGACTCAGGGCAGATGGAATGGATC
>JALVZP010000157.1 GCA_027037575.1 Desulfobacterales bacterium
CTATCCCTCTCATATATATGCTTCTTTGTGATCACATCACTTTTTGCACCCTCTATATCTGCCTCTATTGAACTTATCCTTTCCTTTATCTGCCTTGGATCAATCCTTGCCACTATCTCCCCTTTCTTTACAGGATCTCCTTCATACTTATTCATCTCAAAGAGATAACCGGATATGCGAGAAGATATTCTTGCAGAAAGGACTGGCCTTATCTCTCCCAGATAGTGTTCTGTAATGGGAAGGACTCCTATCTTTACTTTTCTGACCTCTACTGGAAGGGGTGCCTTTTTGATGGGCTTTAAGTGAGCGAGCTCTTCCTTTTTTTTCTTTACCTTGTATATTGCAAGAGAGACTATAGCAGCAATAACTAAAATAATTATTAAGGCCTTTATGATCTTTTTTAGCTTTTTCATCTCCTTTACCCTTTACTTTATATAAGACATTGCTATTGTCCCTGTTGCGTATTCATACTCTATCTTTGCCTTCTGATGACTATATAGTGCACGAAGATAGTCCGCTTCTGCATTAAGCCATGCAGCTTGGGATATAAGCATGTCAGTAACTGTCCCTACACCAGTCCTATACTTTAGGCTCTCTACCCTGTATGCTTCCTTTGCAGTCTTTTTTGCAACTCTGTATCTCTTTATCTGCGCCTTTGTCTCTATAAGCTTTGAGATTGCTGCCTTTATCTCCTTTTCTGCAGTTAGCCTTTTCTGCCTTAGCTCTTCTCTTGCTGCAAAGAGCTCTGCCCTTGCCTTTTCTACCTCTGCAGATATTGTCCCTCCACTATATAGGTTTAATCTTAGCCTAAGACCTATCTCCCAGAGATCCTCATCATGATGAAATCCTCCTCCTGCCTTTCTCCCATAGCTTGAAAAAAGATGTAGCGATGGAAGATTCTCCCTCCATGCAAGAGATACTTTTTCAAATGCCTTTTTTACATTCTGCTCTGCTGCCCTTATGTCAGGTCTGTAAGAAAGGAATCTGGATGGATCTATGTTTTTTGAGACTATGAATGGATGTTCTGGAAGTCTTCCAATAATAACAAAATCTGTCTTTGGTGGATCTCCCATAAGGACAGATAGAGCCTGCTTTGCCCTTATAAGATACTCCTTGCTTGAGGTGAGAAGTGCTTCTTCTGTTTTAAGCTGTGTCTTTATCCTTAAGAGATCTAAGGGAGGGATCCTCTGGACCTTAAGCCTTACAAGTGCATCTTTATACTCTTTTCTAAGCGCATCTATTGCCCTTTTTTGTGCCTTTATAAGTGCATGGAGGTATAGGATGAGATAAAATGTATCTTTTGTATTTGCAATCAGATCATGTATAGTTTCCCTTTCCAGGCTTTCTCTTATCTTGGTTTCAAGCTCTGCAATCCTTACCCTCTTTGAGATACGGCCTCCTTCATATATTGGTATCTCCATATCCAGGTTATAAAGATACATGTCTTTACTGAAGTGAGGAAAATGGCCTGGTCCACTTATAGGAGTTACTGCTGTGGGATATCTTGTCTTGTATGCCTCACCGGTAAGGTTTATTTGTGGAAGATGGGCTCCCCACTCTGCTCTCTTTTCCTTTTTTGCTGCATTGATTAATGCCCTCTTTGCAATGACCTCTGGATTATGAGATATTACCCTTTTTATTATCTGATCTAAGCTGAGTTTCCTTACTTCCTTTTGTCCGGCATATAAATTAGATGTCTGGAGGAAGGAAAAGACAAACATGGTACATATTAATAAAAACAGTCGCATTATGAAAATCACTATATTCTTATATGGTAATTTAATTGTGTAGCCTTATTAAAACATACCAATCTTGGGATGTCAATAATTTTTAAAAACTTAATCAAAAATGTAACTGCCATACCATCTGCCATTTATACTCATCACCAAGATTATTTCCAATTACAGGAAGACCACCTTTTTCTCCAGCATTAGCCCCATAGTCTGTCTTTTCAAAGGTTAATATAAGTTTATTTTCCTTATAAACATCATAACCAAGTCCAAAAATATACATTCTATATGCTGTATTATGGTCAGTTATATGACCATTTATGTCCTGATCAAAATGATCATATCTCCCAAAAATATGCAGTCTTTGTGCTGAAAATAAGATCACAGGAAGCCTGTAATCCATGAAAAATGAATAGCCCCCGGTCCTAAGGGCATTTCCTTTTGCATCTACCCACGTGCCCTTTGCATTCCCCTTTGTCCTAAAGTATTGGCCTGTGAATATAAAATCAGGTCTCTGATAGCTGAGCATAAAAAGATTTACTTCATAATCAGGATAATTTCCATTTACTGCTTTTGTATCCCCTTCTCCTATTAGACCAAAATAACTCAACTGAAGCCCTGGGAGAATAGCAGGCAATGGCCTCAGGGTCAGTCTTCCTTCCAAGACCTTATTGGTATTGTGCTCACCTCTATGATAGCCTGCTCCATTATATATCCCAATATGCCAGCTACCATATTTACCATCATAGTGTGTATTTCCAATTAACTCTTTTGCATTCTGTAACTTTCTCCCAAGATATCCTCTTATACTTATACCAAGATCAGCAGAATTAAATACCCCAGCTCTCTCTATCGCCATTGTGCCCTGCATCCTGTAAGGATTTACGTGTTCTTCAAAATCAAGCCATGGAATATGTCCCTGACCTATCTCTATTTTCATATCTGTAAGAGGGCCTAAATTCTTGGGTCTTAGTTCTGCATAAAGATATTTTATTCTTCCTTTAATATCACCGCTTGCTTCCCTATGTATGTCATAGGTCATTCTTCCAGAAAGCCAGGGAAGAATATCCTTCTTTACTGTAAGATACCCCCTTGTGAGCTTCATTTCGCTATAAGTTTGCTCATTCCCACCGACAAGAGGACTTTTCCCGGTGGAAAAGTCTATGTAAGAGAGGAGCCCAATCTTTAATCCTTTTAATGCCCTGGGAACAAATTCCTCTTTAAAAT
>JALVZP010000158.1 GCA_027037575.1 Desulfobacterales bacterium
TCTTTTATGTCCCTTCCCTCTGTCTCTATTCCAAGCTCCCCTGCAACCTCCTCCAGCTTAATGGGATCCTTTATTGTATAGTCCTTTATCTCTCCAGTAATAACTCCTTTAAATACCTCAAGCATTTCAAGTCCATGATCACAATGGGCTGCTGCTCCTGATGCCACCATCCTTGCAAAGTTTCTGGACTGGATTGTATCAATGGTTGCACCACATACTCCAACAGTCCTGTATGGGTCTTTTGCATTTAATCTGCATGGCCCCATTGCACAATGCTTACAACAGGCAGAATCTGCACCTATGGGGCAAGGTTTCATGACGGCTGCCCTATGAAATGCTGTCTCTACTCCTTCCCTTTCTGCCTTTTCAAGCATCTGGGTTGTAGCCTCACATGTGGTTACTTCCTTGATGTTTAGAACTTTCTTTACCTTTTTCTTTTCTTCCATCTTAATCCCTCCTCATATTTCTTTAAAGAAGCTTAAGCCACAACGTGGCAAATGTCAACAAAAAAAATTTATTGACACATACAACCATGTGGTTTAGATTGAGTCCAAATGGTTATGCTTTTCGGTATATTAAAGGAATCCTTCTATCTACTAAAGGAGATGTCCCCTTATCTCCTTTTTGGCTTTTTCTTTGCGGGGCTACTCAGGGTGTTTATTTCTGCTGAAAAGATAGCATCTCATCTTGGAAAGGGAAGGATACTTCCATCCATAAAGGCATCTATAATGGGAATACCTCTTCCCCTCTGCTCCTGTGGTGTGATTCCTACTGCAATCTCACTCAGGAGACAGGGAGCAAATAAGGGAGCAACACTTTCCTTCCTAATATCAACTCCAATCACGGGGATAGATTCCATACTTGCAACCTATTCCCTTCTTGGTGCTGTATTTACCATATTTCGTGTGGCTGTATCCTTTTTGATAGCCATATTCTGTGGAATCATAGCAAATCTTCTGCTAAGGGAGGATGAATCAACAATTTCATCTCCTATCTTATGTAGTATTTGCGGGAAGGAAGGAGAGCATGAGCATGGAATAGTTCAGAAGATAAGGTATATGTTTCATTATGCATTCATTGAACTCTTAGAAGATGTAGGAAAATGGCTTATACTTGGGGTAATTATTGGAGGGGCAATAGGTTATCTGGTTCCAAAGGATATTATCAGCAGATTCCTTGGATCTGACTTAAAGGCAATGCTTATTATGCTCTTGATCGGTATTCCCATGTATGTGTGTGCCACAGGCTCTATCCCAATTGTTGCTGCCCTTATGATGAAAGGAATGAGCCCTGGAGCAGGCCTTGTTTTTCTCCTTACCGGGCCTGCAACAAATATGGTAACAATTACTGTTATTGCAAAAGAGCTTGGGAAAAGGGCAGTTGCCTTATATGTCTTAATCATATCCATTGCATCAATACTTTCAGGTCTTTTGCTAAACAGTATATGGGAAGGAAATAAAAATTTATTTTACATCAAAGGGACAGCATTCCTTCCAGAATGGATAAAGATGGCTTCAGCTATATCTCTTTTAGGACTCATCCTATTTTCCATGCTAAGAGGTGAGAGGGAGAAACATGAGATGAAAGAAGAAGGCCTTATCTTAAATGTTCCTGACATGAATTGTGAACACTGTGTCAGATCCATAAAGCACGCACTAAAGGGAATAAATGTATCTGAAGTAGAGGTGGATTTAAAGAGTAAGAAGGTCAGAGTTCCTTCCAATGTTGATAAGGAGGCTGTAATAAGGGCAATAAATTCTGCTGGATTCAAAGCATATGAGGATTAAGATCTTCCTTATCCTCTGCATCCTGTTTTCCTCCTGCTCCTATAAAATCTCCTCTGAATTATGAGATCTACATACCTACAAAAAAGGAAAGGGTCAGTATTGATTTAAAAAACGCAGGGCTAAATGATTATCTAAGGTATGCAGCACTTAATAATGCATCCCTCAGGGCTGCCTTTGAGGATTGGAAGGCTGCACTGTATAGAATTCCTCAGGCAAAGTCACTTCCTGATCCAAGATTCAGTTATGCCTATTTTATAAAAAAGGTAGAAACGAGGGTTGGCCCGCAAAGACACAAGTTTTCTCTTTCCCAGACATTCCTTTGGATAAGCAAATTGGAGCTAAGGGGAGATATTGCAGCACAGGATGCAAGGATAAAAAGGGAGATATTTGAAAGGGAAAAATGGAGGCTCTTTGAAAAGGTAAAAAAGGCATATTTTGAATATGCCTATCTTCACCATGCAATAAGGATAGTAAAGGAGAATATAAGACTTCTTAAAGACTTAGAAAATGTATTGAGAAGGCAATATGAATCAGGGAAAGCGTCTTATGGCTCCTTAATAAGGATTCAGACAGAGATAGCAAGATTTGAGGATAGGCTTAATAGCCTAAATGAGCTAAGAGATCCTATTGTCTCAGAACTTAATTCAGCCTTAAACAGACCAGTAGATTCTCCTCTTCCATGGCCAAAGCCTATATATAACTGTGAGAATAAAAAGATTTGATGATAAAACAGCAATCAATTGGCTAAGGGAGGGAAATCCAGAGCTAAGAGCTTTAAGAATAGCAGAAGATAGGGAAAGGCTAAGAGTAAGGCTTTCAAAGAAAAACTATATCCCTGATATAACACTTTCTGCCCAATACATAAAGACAGGGGAGGCAGAAAGTCCAAATGTCCCTGAAACAGGCAAGGATCCTATAAGTATTGGATTTTCCATAAACATCCCTATTTGGGCAAATAAATACAATGCAGAAATAAGGGAAAGGTATGCAAGTCTGGATTCTATAATGGGGAGGAGAATAGATAAGGAGAATGAGCTTCTATCTAAGCTAAAATTAAATCTCTATAAGTTGAGAGACTCAGAAAGGAAGATAAGGCTTTATGAAGATGATCTTATACCAAAGGCAAAAGAGGCATTCAATCAGAGTATAGA
>JALVZP010000159.1 GCA_027037575.1 Desulfobacterales bacterium
AGGCAAAGAACGCCATTAATAAAGTAAAAGAGATCCTAAGCTCATATGGCCTTCAGGTAGAAGCAGAGATTATACATGGTGCTTATAGCAGGGCAGAAGAGATTGTAAAGAATGCTCAGAAGAAGGATTGTCACACCGTTGTTCTTGGAAGAAGGGGGATCTCAAGAGTAGAAGAATTCTTCATGGGTCGAGTAAGCACAAAGGTCTTACAGCTTGCAAAGAATAAAACAGTGTGGATCATGTCAGATTAGTGTGATAGTCCATAGAAAAGCAATGGATTCACTTCATAAAGAGGTGATCCTTCTCCTTCCTTTATTACTTCCCTTAATCCCCTTATATGAGGACTGATTATTCCACTTCCTTTAAGAATGAGTATGAAGTAGCCTGTCTTTTCCTCAAGTCCAAACCTCTTTAATACCTCCTTAATCTGATGAGCATTTATATTCTTCCCATCAGATCTTTTTATTAACTCATCTATAACATCTGGCATCATCTCCCAATTTTCCTCTTTTACATCCTTAAACAGCTCCTTAATAGCTCCCCTTATATCCAATTTTCCTTTTTCTATAACAATCTTTATCAAAAATCTGGCTATATTAGGCATTACGTATGATTCCATCTCATTTAACATAAAACAGGCATCTTCCCAGCTAAGTGTTGGTTTTATTGGATTTACAGGAATAAGCATCCTCAATTCAAACGCAGTGAACAGAAGATCCTCTGCCTTATCCTTTGCTATCCTTAGTAGTTCTGAATAGTCCAATCTTTCCTTTTCATAGGCAACAAATAAAAGATGTGCAAATATGTAAAGGTCTTCTTCCTTTAGTTCTACAAGTTGCCTGAGTGCCTTTGCTATATTTTCTATTTTTTCATCCATGTGCATATTCTCTTTTAAAAGAAACATCTTCGTCAAGTTAAGTTTTCAGCTTGACCAAAAAAACAAGTTTCCATATACTTCCTGTAACCTAAATGAGGAGGAAAGGAGGTAAACATGGAGAGAAAGGTAGCAATCATTGGTGTTGGACAAAGTGCTTTTGTTAGAGGATATGCTGGATCTATCAGGGAATTGGCATTTGAGGCATTTAGAGAGGCTGTTCAGGATGCAGGGATCTCTGGAGAGGAGATAAATGCATCTGTAATATGCTCTGCACCTGAGTATGACAAACAGAGATCCCCTGCAGGTGTATTAGCAGAATATTTAGGCCTTATTCCAAAACCAACATTTTATTTAGAATCCCTTTGTTCATCAAGCAGCATGGGTCTCAGGATTGCATATTCCTTAATAGCCTCTGGACTTCATGATGTAGTTGCAGTTATAGGTTTTCAAAAGATGTCTGAGATCACATCTGCAGAATCTCAGGAAAGGATGGGAAGAGGAGCAGATATACAGTGGGAAAGCCCATTTGGAACAATGATGCCTGCATACTATGCCATGTATGCAAGGGCATATATGGAAAAGTATGGACTTACTGAAGAAGATCTTGCACTTGTCAGGGTAAAATCAGCTACTTACGGCCAGATAAATGACAGGGCAGTATATAGAAAACCTGTAACACTTGAGATGTTTTCCGATCCTGAAAATCCCCTATCTGCACCAGTTGCTACCCCACTCAGGGTAGGAGACTGCTGCGCAAATGCAGATGGTAGCTCCTGTGTAATACTTGCAAGCAAAGAGAAGGCACAGGCAGTAAGCAAAAAGCCTATCTGGGTACTTGGAGTTGGAGCTGCATCTGAGGCAGTAAATATGGCAGGAAGGGATCTATTTACTGGACTTTCTGTTGCCATCAGGGCAGCTGAGCAGGCATATAAGATGGCAGGAGTAACACCCAAGGATATAGATGTTGCAGAGGTTCATGACTGCTTTACCATAGCAGAAGTTATGGCATATGAGAATCTGGGATTCTGTAAACCTGGAGAGGCAAAGGAGCTTATAAGAAGTAAAGAGACATACAAGGAAGGTAGCATTCCTGTTAATGTAGATGGTGGTCTTCTTTCTAAGGGTCATCCAATAGGAGCAACAGGAGGATCTCAGATAAGGACAATTGTTCTTCAGCTCAGGGGAGAAGCAGGTCCAATGCAGGTTCCAAATGATCCAAAGATAGGTCTTATTCATAACATTGGTGGCGTTGGACTGTATGGAAATGTTACCATCTTAGGGAGGGACTAAAATGGCAAAGAAAGAGATGGACACCCGCTTTAAGAAGTTTGGACCAGTAAGCTTTACTGCAACAACAAAGGTAAATGACTTTGTAGATTATTTAGAAAAAGGAATCGTTGCTGGGACAAAGTGCAAAAAATGTGGAAAGAAGTATTTTCCTCCAAGGGCAGACTGCTTTAAATGCCTGAGCAGTGATATAGAGTGGTTTCCAGTTGAAGGGACAGGGAAGCTTATTACTTATAGCACACTCCACTATGCGCCCGTTGGATTTGAAAATGATCTTCCCTACACAATTGCACTCCTTGACTTTGGAGAATACAAGGTATTTGGGAGGATATCCAAAAATATTCCTGAGGAAGAGATAAAGATAGGGATGGAACTGAAGCCTGAGGTAGTTCGTCTTCCTAATGGACAAATAACTTATGAATTTGTAAGGCCATAAGAAATAGGCCCTGCCATTTGGTAGGGCCTTCTCTGATATGAAATGGCTGGAAATAAGAGTAGAAACAGATGACAAAAGGTTAGAAGAGCCAATAAATGCCCTCCTTTTTGAAATTGGTGCATCTGGGATAGCTTCTGAAGAAAAGAAAAATTCTCTGATCATAAAAGGATATTTGCCATCTGATCTGTATGACCCATCTTTAAAGCAGCGGATAAGAGAATCCTTAAAAGAAATATCCCTCCTCTTTCCTGCGGAAATATCCTTTTCTATAGAGATACTGGAAGAGATAGATTGGGCAGAAAGGTGGAAGAGGTTTTTTAAGCCAATTCAAGTA
>JALVZP010000160.1 GCA_027037575.1 Desulfobacterales bacterium
ATTTCTAGGTATGAAGAATATAAAAAGAATATTAGTTAGATCCACAAACTGGATAGGTGATTCAATAATGAGCCTCCCTGCAATTGAACAGCTAAGGGAGAGCTTTCCTGAGGCTCATATATCTGTTCTTTTAAGACCGTGGGTAAAGCCTATATTTGAAGCACATCCAGCAGTAAATGAGATAATTTTATATGATAAAAGGGGTATAGGAGGAATTTTAAGGGTAGTAAAAGAGATAAGGAATAGAAATTTTCAAATGGCAATACTTTTCCAGAATGCATTTGAGGCAGCATTTATTTCATTTTTGGCAGGAATAAAGATTAGGGTTGGGATAAATAAGGATTTAAGAGGATTTCTTTTAACGCATCCTGTAAGAAGAAATAAAAACCAGCATCATACAAGAAATTACCTGGATATAATAAGTGCAATTGGGATAAAGGCAGAAGAAAGAGATCCAGTTCTTTACTTAAAGCAGGAATATTTATTTAAGGCAGAGAAGGTAATTACGGAATATGGGGTAAAGGGTGATTTTTTGGTAGGGTTTTCTCCTGGTGCAATGTATGGATCTGCAAAGAGATGGCCTAAGGAATACTTTGCAGAGATTGCAGATAGATGCATAGAAGAATGGAATGCGAAAGTAATTCTCTTTGGGAGCAGAAAGGAATCTGATATCTGCAAACAGATAAGCAGGGCAGTAAAGAATAACATAATAGATCTTTCGGGAAAGACAGATCTTGGAACATCAATGGGAATCATTAAGAGATGTAATCTTTTTTTAAGCAATGATTCAGGACTTATGCATGTAGCATCTTCCTTATCTGTTCCAACAATAGGAATATTTGGGTCAACTGATCCAAATCTGACAGGTCCAAAAGGGCCTTTTACAAAGGTTATATGGAGCAGAATCCCTTGTAGCCCATGCTTTAAAAGAGAATGTCCTTACAGTTTAAAATGTCTATATTCAATTACACCTGATCAGGTATGGGAAAAGATGGAGGAGATCAGAAATGAAACCGGCAATCTTTATAGATAGGGATGGAACAATAAATGAACAGATGGGTTATATAAATCATATAAGCAGGTTTAAGCTTATACCAGGAGCAGCAGAGGCAATAAGGCTGTTAAACAAAAATGATTATCTTGTTATAGTGGTAACGAATCAGTCTGGTGCAGCAAGGGGATATTTTCCAGAAGAGCTTATATATAAGGTGAATAAGCATATGAAAAATATATTGCTTGAGTATAAAGCAAAGATAGATGCAATATATTTTTGTAAGCATCTTCCAGAGGATGGGTGTAATTGCAGAAAGCCAAAGACAGGAATGATAGACGCTGCATGTAAGGATTTTTCAATAGATCTTTCCAGATCATATGTGATTGGAGATATGTGTGTGGACATGGAGCTTGCAAAAAATGCTGGGATAAAGGGAATAATGGTTAAAACAGGTTATGGATTAGGAGAAATAGAATACAGGCTTCCAAAGGCTAATCTAAGGCCATTCTATATTGCTGATGATCTTTTTTCTGCTGTGAGATGGATATTGGAAAATGATAAGGGGAGATGAACATATACTCATAATAAAACTGAGCTCCATAGGGGATGTAGTCCATACTATCCCGGTTGTAGAGGTCTTAAAGGAAAATTATCCTGAACTAAGGATAGACTGGTGCATAGATAAAGAAGCAAGTTCATTAATAGAAGGATATACAAAGATAAACAGGATAATTGCACTAAATAGGAAAGATTGGAAAAGTAAGATAAAAGATGTTTCAAAGTGGGCAGAAATAGTAAAGGATGCCATCTTATTTTCAAAAGAGTTGAGAAGAGAAAAATATGATATCGTCATAGATCTTCAGGGGCTTTTAAAAAGTGGGATAATAGCAGCAATATGCAGAGCAGAAAGGAAGATTGGGTTAAATGGTTCAAGGGAGTGTTCCTGGATATTCTTAAAGGAAAAGGTTCCTGTAAGATATGATCAACATGCAATAGATAGATATCTTGAAGTAGCAAAATATTTAGGATGTCCGTATTTTAAATGGAATTGGCCAACTTATATAGGAGAAGAGGAAAAAAAGAAAGTAGATGGAATAATTTCTCAGATAAACAAAGATAATCACCCTATTATTGCCATAAATCCATATGCAAGGTGGGAAACAAAGCTATGGTCTATAGAAAAGTTTTCAGATCTTTGCAAAAGGCTTAAAGAAAAAGGGTTTAAACCCATACTTCTTGGAAGTAGAGATGAAAGAGGATTTATAGATAAAATAGAGCATGGAATAAACCTTTCTGGATTCTTCACTCTTAAAGAACTTATATATCTCTATTCAAAGGTGGATGCAGTAATAAGCCTGGATACAGGAACAATGCACATAGCTGTTATGTCTGGTGCTAAGGTAATTTCCCTTTTTGGCCCAACAGAGCCTAATAGAACAGGCCCTTACGGGAAAAATAGCCATGTAATAAAGGCAGGTGTTTCATGTAGTCCATGTTTTAAAAAGAGGTGTGAAAAAAAGGAATGTATGGATAAAATAGAAGTGGATATGGTTATAAATAAACTGGAGGAAATATTATAATGAAAAGAGTAATCCTCTCTTTACTTATTATCTTTTTCACATTTTTAAACAATGCATATACACAAAAAAAGGAGGTAGAAAAAAAGATGAAAGAAAGTGGAGGACAGCTTACAAAAGAGCAGGGAGAATTTTTACTTAAAGTAGCAAGAGAGATTATTAGAGAAGCACTTTTTGAAGGAAAGATTAAGAGAACACCCTTAGATGGACTTCCTGAAGTATTTAAAAGGCCTGGGGCAGCATTTGTAACAATCACAAAGCATGGGCAATTAAGGGGATGTATAGGTCATATTATTGCCAAGGAGCCATTAATAAGGAGTGTAGAGGATAATGCAATAGCAGCGGCATTTGAAGATCCAA
>JALVZP010000161.1 GCA_027037575.1 Desulfobacterales bacterium
ATGCAGGATCTGATGTATCATCAGCAAGCACAACAGCAATTAAAGATGGAGATGAGTGGATAATAAATGGATCAAAGATATTCATCACAAATGGAACAGTAGCAAAATATCTCCTTGTATTCTGCCTAACAGACCCAGAAAATCCAGACAGACACAAAAGGCACAGCGTAATACTTGTTCCAACAGATAGCCCCGGATTTGAGGCAACAAAGATAAGGGGAAAGATGGGGATAAGGGCATCTGATACAGCAGAGATCTCATTTAATAATGTGAGAGTTCCACTGAAGAATCTTGTTGGAAAGGAAGGAGAGGGATTTAAGCAGGTTATGGAGTTTCTGAATAGGACAAGGATACATGTGGCTGCTCAAGGAGTTGGAATAGCAAGGGCAGCACTTGAGGAGGCAGTGAGATACACAAAACAGAGGAGGCAGTTTGGATCACCCATCTCTTCCTTTCAGATAACCCAGTTTAAGATAGCAGAGATGGCAACAATGATCAGGGCAGCAAGGAATCTCTACTATGAAGCTGCATGGAATGTGGATAGAGGTAGAATTGACCATGCCCTTATAGCAATGGCAAAGTGGTATGGAGGGTATGTTGCTGTAAGGTGTGCTGATGAGGCAGTTCAGATGCATGGTGGATATGGTTATATAGATGAGTATAAGGTACAGAGACTATACAGGGATGCGAAGATAATAGAGATATATGAAGGATCAAAAGAGATAGAAAAGTTGATTGTGGCAAGATCAATACTTAAATGAGGTTGGATATGAAGAGGCTTATCAGGATGAGGGAGATGTCTGATAATCAGAAAGGAGTAATAAAAAAGATATTAGCAAGAGGAGAGATAGGGAAAAGGATTAGGGAAATGGGGCTTGTTCCTGAAACCCCTATCCAGATTCAAGGAAGAGCACCACTAAAGGATCCTGTTGCAGTGAAGGTGAGGGATTTTGTTCTTACTTTAAGGAATAATGAAGCAGACTATATAATTGTTGAGGTGGAAGATGGAAAAAATTAAGGTGGCACTTGCTGGAAATCCAAATTCAGGGAAAAGCACTGTATTTAATGCAATAACAGGTGCAAGGCAGCATGTAGCAAATTATCCTGGGGTTACTGTAGAAAAAAAGTATGGAGAGATAGACTATAAAGGGAATAAGCTACTTATAGTGGATCTTCCTGGGATATATTCCCTCACTGCATATTCCATAGAAGAAATAGTTGCAAGAAATTACATAATTGATGAAAGGCCTGACCTATTGGTAGACATCGTAGATGCGTCAAACCTGGAAAGAAACCTTTATCTTACTGTCCAGCTTATGGAGATAGGGATTCCTATCATAATCGCACTTAATATGATGGATGTAGCTATTTCAAGGGGGATAATTATAAATCATGAAAAACTCTCTCAGCTAATGGGAGTCCCTGTTGTTCCTATGGTAGCAAGGGAAAACAAGGGCATAGATCAGCTCTTAGATAAGATAGTAGAAATTGGAAAGGGGAAAAAAGAATGGAAACCTCTTGTTATCTCTTATGGAATAGACATTGATAATGCAATAAGGGGAATAGAAGATCTCATTAGAAGCTCCAGTTCTATTGATAAGAAATATCCTCCAAGATGGCTTGCTATAAAATACATAGAACAGGATAGCCAGGCTATAGAGATAATAAAAAAGGACAAAGATATATATGAAAAGGCACAGAAGATATATGAAAGGCTAAGAGAGCATTTATCTGATACCTTGGATGAAGAGCCGGACTCTATAATTGCAGATCATAGATATGGCTATATTGCAGGAATAACAAGGCAGGTAATTAAAAGGAGAGTAGAAGAAAGGCTAAATCTTTCTGATAAGATAGATAAAGTCTTGACAAACAGGATAATAGGTCCTGCATTTATGCTTTTCGTTATATACCTTATTTATACTCTTACTTTTAAGGTAAGCGAACTTCCCACAGAATGGCTTGAAGATTTTTTTTCTTACCTAAAAGGGATTGTTTGTAATATCCTTCCTCAGGGGATGCTTAGATCACTCATCGTCTCAGGGATAATAGATGGTGTTGGAAGTGTATTGGGATTTGTCCCTCTTATTATGGCAATGTTTTTCTTTATCGCCATATTAGAAGACTCGGGATACATGGCAAGAATTGCCTATATGATGGACAGGATCCTTAGATGGTTTGGCCTTCATGGAAGCTCTATACTTGCCCTTATTGTAAGTGGGGGGATATCTGGTGGATGCGCTGTTCCTGGTGTATTTGCTACAAGAACACTCAGGGGAGAAAAAGAAAGAATTGCTACTATCCTCATTACACCATTTATGAATTGTGGTGCAAAGCTTCCAGTATATGCAATGCTCATAGGAGCATTCTTCTTAAATAAGAAAGCGAAGATCCTTTTTATTTTAACCATTATGTCCTGGGGATTTGCCTTGCTTGCTGCAAAAATACTCAGGATGACAGTTCTTAAAGGGCCAAGCAGTCCATTTGTAATGGAGCTTCCTCCTTATAGAGTCCCTACCTTAAAAGGTATTATGATCCATACATGGGAGAGAACATGGCAATATATTAAAAAGGCAGGCACTATAATACTTGGATTTTCAATACTCATGTGGACACTCATGACATTTCCTGGCATTTCCAAAAAGGATATCCTGAGATTTAAAAGAAAAGAAGACATGCTCACAAAGGGATTTTTAGAAAAAAACTACAAGTGGATAAAAAACAGAGAGGATTTAAAGGAATTAAATTTAACTTATGACAAATTTATAGAAGCAATGAAGGAAAATAACGGGACTCTTTTAAAAAATCTTAGAAATTCCAGATTCTTCCCTTTAATCCAGACAGTCTATTCCTTAGAAAAGGGATTTCCCATAAACAATAGTATGAAAGAAGTAGCAATAAATTATATTGAAAATAAAAAAAGGATAAGGG
>JALVZP010000162.1 GCA_027037575.1 Desulfobacterales bacterium
CTATATATGTCCTTTACAAGGTTAAATACAACATCCTCTACTCTTCCAAAATGCCTCCTATATGGTGCTTCATAGAGAATATCCTCATTCTCATCTATAACGACACAATTTACGCTTACTGAACCTGCATCTATTCCTACATAAAGGTTTTTTTTACTCATCTTTTACCTTCCTTTAAGATATAATATGTTTCATTTAAATGATTAAAAGAAGAAATAATGCCTTTTATCATAAGCCCCTTTATTATGGAATGAACCTCCTCTATCTCAATCCCCATTGCATCTGATATATCCTTTGCACTTACAGGCCTCCTTTTTATTATCCCCACAATGTGGGATATTTTATCTCCTTTTACACCTTTGGAAACTCTTTGTCTATAGGCAATTACCTCTGCTTTTTCTCCAAAAAAGGATGCTATCTCCTCTAATCTTTTCATATCTACTGCTACTGCATCCTTTTCAGATGGGGGTCTTACAGCAGTGTTCATCTGGATCTTATCAGGTTCAATCTCTTCAATTACATCCCTTAATGGAATAAGCTCTTCTTTGTTGTCATTTATTCCCTTGAGAATAAATACCTCCAAAAATATCTTTCCATTATATTCCTTTCTAAATTTTATCAGCCCATCTATTATATTATTAAGCCTTAATTCAGGATGTGGCCTGTGAATGCGTCTAAATGTATCCTCATTCGCCGTTGTAAGAGTAGGAAGTATTAAATCTATCTTTGAAAGCTTCTCTCTTATATCCTTTCTCCAAAGAAGAGAACCATTTGTAAGCAATGCTATTTTTATGTCTGTGATCTTTTTTATCTTTTCTGTAAGCTCGCCTATTTTTGAGTACAGGGTTGGCTCCCCTGATCCCGAAAATGTAATAAAATCTGGAGATGTCTTAGATAGCTTCTCTTTTATCTCTTCTAATATCTGTTCAGGTGGAAAGAATTCTTCACACTTTATGGTTTTTTTTGTCGTCCTTCCTACCTGGCAATATATGCAATCATAAGTGCATGTTTTAAAGGGAACAAGATCTATGCCTAAGGAATATCCTAATCTTCTGGAGGGAACAGGGCCAAATACATAAGAAGTACCTGCCATGAAAGGACCTTATAATATCTTATTTTCTTAAGAAATTTACTTCTGTTCATGCTTCAAGTCAAGAAAAAAGCCAAATTCTATAAACAGATTTTTAGCCTTATTTTTTAAGCCATCTAAAATAGGAGTCAATATTATAAATTGCTGCTAATGGATTATGACCAAGAACTCTATCTTTTACAGCAAGGATTGTGCAAGGCGATTCTGAAAATTTGAGAAAAAGAGTGTCATGCCCCACGCAAAGTCCTAAAAGAATATTTAGATCAGTCTTTGATTCATTTAAGATCAAGGACTGAAGAATAGGATTACACATAGGCTCAAAAGAACCAGGAGCTATTTTTTGTTCTTCCCCAAGCCCCAATTCTTCCTTTGGAATACGTCCTACTTTACATGAAACAGATGCAACTTCAAATCCCTTACTTTTTAAGAGAGATTCAACTACTTTCGCCTCCTTCCTAAGGCCCACACAAAAGGCAAGGCCAAGTCTTTTATATCCCATCTTTTCAGCAAATTCCCATATTTCCTGAATCCTTGGTTTTATTGGTCTTAAAAATTCATAACCTTTTTCTTTGTTTGTATATCCCTCTCCTTCTTGTATAGCAGAATTTCTTGCAAGTTTTAGTAATTCTTCATTGTTCTTGAGTAGCTGCAGAGATTCCGAACAAAGATCTTTTTTTAATACGGTAGGACAATTCTTAGGATACTTTCCATCTGGTTTCCTGCATATCCTATCAGTCCATCTAAAAGGACAAGATGCACATGTAGGAAATAACTTGTTATCCTTATTCATAATTATTTCTCCCAATTCTTTATTTCATTTTACCCTAATTGTCCTATCTCTTTTTGTCAATAATACCTGGTGCTTGGCATACACATATATATGTATATGCTACCTTATCATATCCCTCCATCCAGGTGGTTAATATCTTTATACCTAATACCTATTCTGGTGGGGGTAATAAAAATTGCTTGACAAATTTTTTTTTAAAAATGTATATATCCTAAGCCAAATTCAAGACGGGAAAGCTATTCATGGAAAAGGAGCTTAGGACATTTAAGAAAGGTGGGATTCACCCACCAGAGAGGAAGGAATATACTGAACATCTTGCTATTGAAGATATGCCCCTTCCAAAGGAGGTAGATATCCTCCTTTCCCAGCATTTCGGTGCATGGTGTAAGCCCTTAGTAAAGAAGAAAGATAGAGTAGAAGAAGGGGACATCATAGGTGATGTGGAAAAAGGGCTTGGTGCATGTGTTCATGCAAGTGTAACCGGGGCAGTTAAAGATATAGGATCTTCTCCCCATCCTCTATTGGTAAGTGTTCCATCCATTACTATTGAAAGGGACCAAGAGGCAGAAAGGAAGGAATATAAAAAAGAAGACTGGCATAATCTTTCAAGGGAGGAGCTTTTAAGCAGGGTAAAGAAAGCCGGGATAGTTGGAATGGGAGGTGCAGGCTTTCCAACACATGTAAAGCTTTCTCCTCCTCCAGAGGCAAAGGTGGATACCCTTATAATAAATGGTGCAGAATGTGAGCCCTATCTTACAGTAGATCACAGGCTTATGGTAGAACATGCACCTGAAATAGTAGAAGGAATAAAGATTATACTGACAATACTTGGGATAAAAAGAGGATATGTGGGAATAGAGGTAAATAAGCCTGATGCCATAGAAGAGATGTCAAAGGCAGTAAAGGAGAATTCAGAGGGATTTGATATAGGTGTTGTTCCTTTAAAAGTAAAGTATCCTCAAGGATCAGAAAAGCAGCTCATAGAAGCAGTAACAGGAAGAAAGGTCCCTGCCTTTGGACTTCCTTTTGATGTAGGAGTCATAGTCCAGAATATAGGGACAACAAGGGCTATATATGAGGCAGTGATATTTAATAAGCCTGTAGTAGAAAAGGTTGTTACTATTTCCGGGAAGGGGATTAAGAGGCAGGCAAATCTGAGGGTAAGAATTGGGACAAAGTTAAAAGATATTGTGGAATACTTAGGTGGGACAACACCTGATCTAAAAAAGGTAGTTGTTGGTGGTCCCATGATGGGATTTGCCATTTCCACCTTGGATTTTCCCATAACAAAGATTACATCTGGAGTCCTCTTTCTTACAGAGGATGAGATTGATCTCTACGAGTATAAGCCATGTATCAGATGTGGATTCTGTTTAGAAGCATGTCCTATGGGACTTCAGCCAAATGAGATAGGTATTTATGTAGAGGCAGGAAGGGCTGAAGAGACAGCACAGTTTGGTGTATTTGAATGCTTTGAATGTGGATGCTGTGCATATGTCTGCCCTTCAAAGAGGCCATTGGTTCAGTTTATTAGAATAGGAAAAATGAAGGCAAAAAGGGCTTAGTTATGGAAAAGGAGAAGAGCTCAGCATTTGAGACACATATGCTTGTTGTATCGGTATCTCCTCATATAAAGCAGCCTGTAACAGTAGAAAAGATTATGTGGACAGTTGTTGCATGCCTTATACCTCCTCTTATCTTATCCGTCTTTATATTTGGCCCAAGGGTTCTTATAATAACACTCATTAGTGTAATAAGCTGTGTCTTAACAGAGGCCATTTCCCAGAAGGCATTAGGAAGGCCAGTAACCATAAGAGATGGTAGTGCAGTAATAACAGGGCTACTTCTTGCTTATGTGATTCCACCTGGAGTTCCATACTATCTCCCAATTCTTGGTGCTGTTATGGCAATATTTGTAACAAAACAGTTATTTGGTGGCTTAGGTGCAAATATATTCAATCCTGCCCTTATTGGAAGGGCATTTCTTATGGCGACATTTCCTGTTGCTATGACATCTGCCTGGATAACACCAAAGTATATTCAATTTAAGGCAGATGCACTTTCTTCTGCAACACCACTTTTCATTATAAAGCATTATGGAATAAAGGCACTTATTCAGACATATGGTTCTCTTTCTTACATCTATAAGAATTTCTTCGTAGGAATTAGGCCTGGGTGCATTGGAGAAACATCTGCATTTCTGCTACTCTTGGGAGGTCTATATCTCATATATAAAGGTTATATAAAGTGGTATATCCCGGTTTCAATGATCGGGACAATTGCCCTTCTTACATGGATATTTGGCGGAGAACACCTCTTTGAAGGAAATCCTCTTGTGGCAATACTTTCTGGTGGAGTTATGCTTGGTGCATTCTTTATGGCAACAGATTATGCAACATCTCCCAATTGGAAAACAGGACAGCTCATATATGGAGCAGGTATTGGTCTAATTACTGTACTGATAAGGCTAAAGGGAGGATATCCAGAAGGAGTATGCTATGCAATACTCCTCATGAATGGATTTACACCTGCTCTTGATTCATGGTTTAAGCCAAAAAGATTTGCTCCTCCAAAGGGTGTGAAGAAATGAGAGACTTTGTAAGGATCATCATAGGACTAACAATTGCGTGTGTTATGTCTGCCCTCATCATGGGAACAGTCTTTATGTTTACTATAAAAGCAAAGAAACATAATCAATACATGGAATTTAAAGAGGCAATGTATGGTGTCTTGGGATATACACATGAAAGGCCAGCTCCAAAAAGCCTCAAATTCCATGAAGTATACAGATATATATTGCATGAACCAAATAAGAATTATATGGGATATATGATTCCAACAAAGGATGGAAAATACTGTTTTGTTGCATTAACATTTGATGGGAAATTCTTGTATAAAAAGAAAGTCAATCTTTCAGAAGAGGAAGCAAGGGATGATTCAGTAAGAGATAAAGCATTGTCTAAGGTCCTTGGGCCTTCTATAAAATTCTTTTATGCAAATAAAACTATAGTTGCTACCAATAATGGAAAAAGGGTTGCTTATCTCTTGCCAAGATCTTTCCCTGGATTCAAGACAACCATAAAGGTGCTTTTGGCATTAAGACCAGATTATACTATAAAGGGATTGGAAATATTAGAGGAAGAGGAAGATCCAGGCCTCGGAGGGGAGATAAAAAGGAAGTATTTCAAAAATCAGTTTAAAGGACTTACTTATGATGAAGTTCTTAAATTGAAGGTGATAAAAAAGCCACTTCCTGAAGAATACAGGAAATGTTTAGAAGAGGAAGAAAAATTTACAAAAGAAGAGATAGAAAAGATCAGGGCAAAGTATCAGGATGCCCATATATACGCACTTACAGGAGCAACTATTACAAGCACGTGCGTAACAAATGGCATAAAAAATATAGTAAAGAAATTTGCCTATAGGATAAAGGTCTTGGATAGGATTATAAAAAACTATAAAATCAATGCGGCTATATAGGAGGCCCCATGCCAAAAAGATATAAGAGTTACTCAGAGCTGATACTGAATGGACTCTTTAAAGAAAATCCTATCTTCAGACTTGCCCTTTCCATGTGCCCGGCGGTTGGAATAAGTACAACCCTTATGAATGGTTTTCTATTGGGGATTGCAGTCCTATTTGTCCAGGTTGCATCAAGCTTTACTGTGTCCGTGTTAAAGAACTTTATCCATCCAAAGATAAGGATTCCAACTTATACCTTAGTTATTGCTACATGGGTTACAGTTATAGATCTAACTTTATCAGCCTTTTTCCCCACTGCATATAAGGCAATGGGAATATTTATCAGACTTATTGTGACATTTTCTATTATACTTATGAGATTGGAGGTATTTGCAGCAAGAGAACCGGTTCTTCCTTCAGTAGTAGATGGGTTTGGAATGGGACTTGGATTTATGTTTGGAATGATGACACTTGGTTTTATAAGAGAACTTTTGGGTGCAGGTCAGCTTTTTGGACATCAGGTTCTTCCAGTAAAGCCACTTCTTTTCTTTATTCTTCCTGTTGCAGGATTCTTCTGTGTAGGATTTATGATGGCAGTATTCAACTATGTAGAGTATCTTTTTAAGAAGGCAAGAGAAAAAAGGATAAAAGGATAAAGAGATGAAGAGGATAATAGTAATATTTGGGGTTATTCTTTCCTTGCTTATTTTCTCCACACCTCTCTATGCAAGTGCAAACAGATTCATTGTAAAAAGCTCCTTTTATCAGAAGGACAAAATCAGGATTGTATTTGCAGCACCAGTGGACAGGAAATTGGCAGAAGATAGAAGTAACTATTATGTCTATGAAAGAACAGATCCAGATATCCCTCTTCCAATAAAGGATATATCCCTTTCCAAGGATGGAAGGGTCCTTACTATAACATTTAAAGAGGAGCTAAATCAGCATAGCCCACATATAGTGGTCATAAAGAAGATTGTATCTGCAGGAAGAAATCTTGGAATAGCATCTATTATGGTAAGAAAGAGCTACGCAGGATTCCTTATGTCTATCCTGATTGGTGCAATGCTTGTCCATAACTTTGTCTTCACGAAATATCTTGGTCTTTGTGTCTTCTTTGGAACAACGAGAAGAAAGGCAACAGCAATAGGCATGGGAATAACATTTACAATTGTTATGGTCTGTAGTGCGATGATCTCCTGGTTCTTATACAATTATGTCCTAAAGCCCCTTAATCTTCAATTCTTCCAAGTTGTCATGTTTATAGGAATTGTCTCCCTTATTGTCCAGGCAGTTGATATAATCCTGAGGAAGATAAATCCTTATCTGTTTAAGGCATTTGGAATATACCTTATGCTTGTCCTTGCAAACTGTGTAATTCTGGCAGTTCCACTTCTTATTGTAGTAAATGGATATAATGGAATAGAGGCATTTGTATTTTCCCTTGGAGCTGGGCTTGGATACTTCCTTGCACTATTCCTTATGTCATCTGTAAGGGAAAAGCTTGAGCTTGCAAATGTTCCTCCTTCATATCAAGGACTTTCAATAGCATTCATCACGGCAGGGCTTTTTGGATTGGCATTCATGGGATTTTCTGGTATGTCCATATTCTAAGGAGGAAAGAGGATGGACCCTCAACTCATGAAGATTGCAATGGGAGGATTGGCAGTATTAGGTGTTATTGGATTAGTATTTGGGATAGGACTTGCACTTGCTGCCCAGAAGTTTCATGTAGAAGTTGATCCAAAGGTAGAGGCAGTAAAAGAGGTACTTGCAGGTGCCCAGTGAGGAGGATGTGGCTTCGCTGGATGCGAAGGATATGCAGAGGCAGTGGTAAATGATCCAAATGTTCCACCAAACCTGTGTCTTCCTGGAGGGGAAGAGACTGCAAAGGCGGTTGCTGAAATCACGGGGAAGAAAATGGAAGCAGCAGAGCCCGTTATAGCTGCAGTAAGGTGTAGTAGAAAGGAAGGAAATGTGGCACAAAAGCACTACTATATTGGGTTTAATTCCTGCACTGCTGCAAGCCTTGCATTTGGTAGCCCTTGGGAATGTAATTATGCCTGCATTGGACTTGGAGACTGTGAGAGGGCATGTCCATTTGATGCAATACACATAGTAGATGGTTTTCCAGAAGTTGACCCTATAAAGTGTGTTGGATGTGGAACGTGTGCAAGAACATGTCCAAAGAATGTTATAGAGATTATTCCAAGAAATACAAGGGTATGGGTTCCATGTAGCACAAAGGATCCTGGAAAGTCTGTAAGGAAGATATGTCAGGCAGGATGTATTACCTGCAGGATGTGTGTAAAGAGCTGTCCAGCAAAGGCAGTTACAATAGAGGATGGAATTGTGAAAATAGATCATAAGAAGTGCTTGGAATATGGAGATAAATGTGGGATGGTATGTGTTGAGAAGTGTCCAAGAAAGATATTTAGACCATTTGAGATCAAATATGAATATAAGGTAGAAAAAAAGGCAGCCTAAGAAAGAGGGGTGGTAGTCATGAAAAAGATAGATCGGAGGTCCTTTTTAAGGATTTCAGGTATGATGGGGATTGGAATAGCAGCATTTACTATTCCAGCCCTGAGAGCAGAATCTGTAAGGTTTAATAAGAAACTATATAAGGTGTCTTCTACAAGGCTTGGTATGGGGACATTTGTCTCTATCACTGTGTTTGATCCTTCAAGGAGCAAGGCAGAAGATGCGATAAATAAGGCATTTGACGAGGTTTATACGCTTTCTGATGAGCTTAGTAGATTCAATAGGATCAGTGCAGTTGCCCAATTGAATATGCAGGGAAAAGTAAAAGGGATCTCACCTCACATGATGGAGCTGATGAGAAGGTCATTGGAATATTATAAGATGAGCAGTGGCTGTTTTGATATAACAGTAAAGCCAATAATAGACTACTTCCAGGATTCATTCTCTAAGGGAATTGAGCCTACAGATGAAGGAATAAAGGAAAGAATAAGGCTTATAGGAAGTGATAAGATAGTTCTTTCTGGAAATAGTGTATCCTTTAAAGAACCAGGGATGGGAATAACCTTGGATGGTATAGCCAAAGGATATGTCGTAGATCATGCTGCAAAGGTATTAGAAAAATATGGTGTGAGGAATTACCTAATAAATGCTGGTGGAGATATAAGGGTATCAGGGAAAAAGTCTGATAATAAGCCATGGATGATAGCTGTTCAGGATCCAAATAAGAAAGGCCATTACCCTGCTATCATAAAGATGACAAAGGGAGCAATTGCTACATCAGGGAATTATGAGATCTACTTTGATAGAGAAAAGCTTTTCTATCATATAATAGATCCTCATACTGGATATTCACCAAAATCTGATACGAGTGTCTCTGTTGTTTCAATGACTTGTGCTGATGCAGATGCACTTTCTACTACACTATTTGTTATGGAGCCAGAAAAGGCAATAAGGTTTACAAGCAAACTTGGTGGAAGAGAGGCATTTATTATTACCAGGGATGGAAGGAGATTTAGATCACCTGGATGGAATAGGTTTCTGGCCACATAATCTCTTTTATATGCTCTAAGAGGGGGATAAGAGAGGAGGGATCAAGGGCTGAAATAGCGATCCCTCCTAATTTTTTCTCCATCCTTTCTACTTCATCCTTAGGCAGAAGATCCTTTTTATTTAATACCAAGATGCGGGGAATAGTATCTAAATTTAGCCTTTTGAGTATATCTTCTACTGTCTTTATGTGTTCTTCTAAGTAAAGACTTGATATATCTGCTACATGAAGTAGAAGATCTGCATCGTATAGCTCTTCCAAGGTTGCTGCAAATGCATCTAAGAGATCCTCTGGTATATCCCTGATAAATCCTACTGTATCAGTAATTATAACCTCTCTTTCCTCAGGAAACCTAAGTCTTCTGCTTGTAGGATCAAGTGTTGCAAAAAGCTTATTTTCTACCCTTACATCACTATTTGTAAGCGTATTCAAGAGTGTAGATTTTCCAGCATTTGTATATCCAACAATAGAGATTATAGGAATCCCTTTTTTTCTTCTAAGTCTTCTTCTCTGCTCTCTCTGTTTTCTTATCTCCTGAAGCTCTTT
>JALVZP010000163.1 GCA_027037575.1 Desulfobacterales bacterium
AGATAGCTGAGGAGGAGTTTAAAAGGAGATACTGCAAGAGAAAGAGGGAAAGGTATGAGCTTTTAACAAAGCCATCTGGCTATTGCATATTCCTAAGGGAGGATGGAAATAGAAAGATGTGCATGATACATCCTGTAAAGCCAGATCTTTGTAAGAAGTGGCCATTTTTCAACAGTATCATCTCAGATGAGGACGAATGGAACATGGCAAAGAGTGCATGTCCAGGAATAGATCCAGATGCCAAATTTGAGGAATTTGTAAGACAGGCAATAAGTGAAAGGAATAATTAGCTCCTTAATCCATCTTATCTATCCAAATAAGTGCCCAATATGTGGGGAGATCTTGGAAAAGGATTCTATCCTCTGTAAAAGCTGCCTAAGTGAATTAAAAAAACTTTCTCCACCATTTTGTCCAATCTGCTCTGTTCCATTTCCTGATGGAGAATCCCACATATGTGAGGTATGTCTGAGGAGAAGGCCATATTTTGAAAGTATTTCTTCTGCATACATCTACGAAGGAACAGCATCAAAGGCAATACATCTTTTTAAGTTTCAAAGGAAAAAGTCTGTTGGAAGGGCAATTGGAATGCTCCTTTCTGAGTTTGCCTCAAAATGGTGGGAGGGGATTTCCAAGAAAAACATAGAGTATGTGGTTGTTCCTGTTCCCTTGGGAAAGAGGAGGTTAAGGGAGAGGGGATTTAATCAGAGCTTAACAATTGCAAGATATGTGTCAAAGGGACTGAATCTGGCTATAGATTATCTTAGTCTAAGAAGGATTAAGGAGACAGAGCAGCAGAGTGTTCTTGGCACTGAGGAGAGGAAAAGGAATGTAAGGAATGCATTTGAGGTGTTTGGAGATGCACTTAAGGGAAAAGGGATAATACTCGTTGACGATGTTGCAACGACAGGAAGCACACTAAATGAGTGTGCGAAGGCGCTGAGGAGGGCAGGGGTAGAGGAGATCAGATGCCTTGTATTTTCAAGAACAAGCTATTTCTAAAAATTTAGGATTTTCATTGACTTACTTATTGCCTGATCTTATTTTTTAAAAAAACAGAGGAGGTGAGTAAGATGGCAAGATTGATTCCTTGGAAGGATACGGCAAAGAGGCTTGAAGGAATCAAGCAGGAGATGGATAGGCTTTTGGATAGACTTTCTGAGATGGTTCCATTCATAGGGCAGGAGTTTGTCCCTTGTGTGGATGTGATTGATACAGAAAAGGAGATTATTGTTCAGGCAGAGATCCCTGGAATAAATCCAAAGGATCTAAACATCTCACTGAATGGAAGAATGCTCACAATAAAGGGAGAGAAGAAGAGCGAATATGAGGAAAAGAAGGAAAACTACTACAGGATGGAGAGAAAATACGGTGCATTTAGTAGGACAATAGAGCTTCCAGCAGATGTGGATCCTGACAAGGTAGAGGCAACATATAAGGATGGAGTACTGAGGATAAATCTTCCAAAGATAGAGACAGGAAAGAGGATCTCAGTTAAGACTGAATAAAGGATCTTATCTCTGGATCGTCCTTTTTTGGGATTCCACCCTGCGCTCCAAATCTCTTGCAATTTAGTGCAGAGCAGAGAGATGCAAACTCCATGCACCTTTTCATATCCCATCCCTTGAGGATCCCATATATGTATGCCCCGTGATAGACATCTCCTGCTCCTGTTGTATCTACCACCTTTACCTCATATGCCTTCTGATAAACAATCTTTCTTCCATCATACCCAATACTTCCCCTTTCTCCACATGTAATTACTACATGCATCGCCCCAAATAGCTTAAGCCTTTTCAGTATATCCTCTATGCCCTTTTTTGGCTCAAGAAGAAGGGCAAGTGTTTCAGGAATAATTATTATATCTACAAGCTGAAAGAGCCTTTCTATTCCATCCTTAAGGCTGTCTGCATCTATTGTAACGATCATCCCTTTTTTCCTTGCCTGCCTTGCTGCCTCGATGGACGCATCTATCATTAGCTCATCTAAGTGAAGGACCTTTGCATGAGGAAATGGGGATAGGTCTATTTCTTCTGCCCTTATTTCAGGAAATGATCCAGGGATCCAGAATATCGTTCTTTTCCCATCAGTAACGGAGATAAACGCAAACTGGGATCTGTAGCCCCTAATCACCTTAGTATGGCTTGTATCAACTCCTTCCTTCCTGAAATTCTCAATTATCATCCTTCCAAACTGATCATCAGAAACTGCACCAATATAGGCAGTCTTTATACCAAGCCTTGAAAGGGTAACGAGTGCAGTTGCAATAGGCCCACCACACTTTATATAAAGCTCCTTTAGCCTTACCTTCCCATTTTCAGGAGGAAAGAAAGGAGATGGTGCAATATAGTCAACACATGCCTGACCAAATCCTACTACCTCTACCATTTTTCTTGTTTAAACCTCATCAAGATATTGCCACAAAGATCATAGAATAATCATTCATAAGTTGTGAATCTTATACATGAATTCACAAAGTTCTTTGGGATATCTGGATTTGATCCAAAATGAAGATGTATATATGATCCTAGAACATTCTTCTTTAAAAAGCCCTCCTTTCCTTCCCTTTCTTTGATTTGGTATATTGTCTCCACCTCATTCCTCTTATCTACTATGTCAGAGTAATGAAATTCGTGTCCCCTTGCCCTTGTCATGGAAGGGCCGATTATGGAATCCCTTTTTGTAACAATCTCCCTATAGCCTAATGCTACAAGCCTCTTCTTAAAGCTGCACCTGAATGGGAATATCCCTACCATCTTATATTCATCAATCCTTTCCATAAGATACATAAATCCACCACATTCTGCATATATTGGCATCCCCTTATCTGCCATATATCTTATCTCATCCATAAGCCTTCTGTTTTCTGATAGCTCCTTTGCATATAGCTCTGG
>JALVZP010000164.1 GCA_027037575.1 Desulfobacterales bacterium
GGGAAGATACATGGAGATTACAATGCTACCTATTGTTCCACCCAGAAATACCATAAGCAATGGCTCTATTAGGGAGCTAAGTGCATCAACTGCTGCATCCACTTCTTCTTCATAAAAATCTGCAAGCTTTTCCAGCATGCTATCCAATGCACCACTTGTCTCACCGACCCCTATCATCTGAACAACCATAGGAGGAAATATCTCATGTTCTGTAAGGACTTCAGCGAGTGTAAATCCCTCTGAAACACCCGCCTTTACATCCAGGATTGCCTCCTCTACAACCGCATTCCCTGCTGTCCTGGATACGATATCAAGGGCATCCAAGATAGGGACCCCACTTCTTACCATGGTTCCCAAGGTTCTGGAAAATCTTGCTATTACACTTTTTTTTATGAGATCTCCAAAGACAGGAAATCTTAGAAGAAGTGCATCTGTATATCTTTTCCCTTTTTTAGTTTTTCTTATTTGCTTTAAAAGGACAAAAAAGGCTACTATTGAGCCAAATATATAGTGGACATGAGATCTTACAAAATTACTAAAGTTTATTACCATCTGAGTTGGAAGCGGTAGGGGCATACCTGCTTCAGAAAACATCTTTTCAAATACAGGTATGACAAAGACCATTATAATAGCAAGGACAAGGATTGCTATTATGATGACTACTATTGGATATGTAAGTGCACCTTTTATCTGAGATTTAAGTTTTTCCAGCTTCTCCAGATATGCAGCAAGTCTTTGAAGTATTGTTTCCAAGATTCCTCCTGCCTCTCCTGCAGATATAAGACTGACATATAGTTTATCAAATACCTGTGGATGTTTTGAAAAGGCTTCTCCTAAGCTAAGCCCTCCTTCTACATCCTTTACTATTTCTCTTAATATGCGTCTAAAAGTCTTATTTTCAGTCTGTTCTGCAAGGATATTTAATCCCTGAACTATGGGAAGACCCGCATCTATCATAGTAGAAAACTGTCTTGTAAATATGACTATATCTTTTGGTTTTACCTTTGGCTGAAGGAAAGAGACATTTTCAAATATATCCTTTGGCTGTTCCTTTAATTTTAAAAGCTTTAACCTCCTTCTCCTGAGCTGTGCTTTTACTAATCTCTCATTAGGTGCTTCTATCGTGCCTTTTATAGTTCTTCCCCTGGGAGTCTCTGCTACCCATTTATAAACAGGCATATCTCCCTCCTTAATTTGCTTTACTATGCCACTTATTTATAATGTTGTCAAAAATTAGGGAAGGCTGAAGTAATCAATAACCGAATTTTTCTTTCAATTTCTTATAAACTATTTCAGGGACAAGCCCTCTTATATCGCCTCCAAAGCTTGCTACTTCTTTTATAATGCTTGAGCTTACATATAGCCATTTGTAGTCTGTCATGAGAAAGACAGACTGGATAGAACTGTTCAGTTTCCTGTTCATTAATGCCATCTGAAACTCAAATTCAAAGTCTAATGTTGCTCTGAGGCCTCTAATTATTGCCTTTGCACCTTTCTTTACAGCATAATCAACCAAGAGTCCCTCAAATGAATCTACTTCTACATTCTTTAGATCCTTTGTTGCCTCCTTTATCATATAAAGCCTTTCTTCTACTGAAAAAAGCGGCCTTTTTCTTTTATTTATAAGAATAGCTACAATTAGTTTATCAAATATCTCTAATCCCCTTTTTATTATACTTATATGCCCATTTGTTATGGGATCAAATGTCCCTGGATATATTGCAATCTTTTCTTTCATTCTTCCCCTCTCCTATATCTGTATATCCAGAGTTTTGTATCTCCATATTCTCTCATGTCCAAAAGCTCCATATTATTGATAAGAGAAGGCAAAGATTCCCTTTTAGACGTTCTCCCAACTATAATTGCATCATCAGAAAGCAGATCTTTTACAGGCATCATCTCCAATGCCTTTTTTAAAAGAGATGTATTATACGGGGGATCAATAAATACAATATCAAATTTTCCTTTTAATCTAAAGGAACTCCTCTTTGTAAGATCCCTCTTTACAATAGATGCCCTATTTTTAAATCCAGATTTTTCTATATTTCGATTGATAAGACTTAAGGATTCTGAAGAATTATCTACAAAACATGCAAATTCTGCGCTTCTACTTAATGCCTCTATCCCCAAAATACCTGTTCCTGAAAATAGATCTAGTATCTTTTTTTTAGAAAGATCGTGTCCAATTATGTTAAATATCACCTGCCTGATATGATCACTGCTTGGCCTTATATGCTTTCCCTTTGGAGAGAAAAGGGTAAGACCTTTTTTACTTCCTCCTGTTATCCTCATATTCATTTTCATTTATTAAAAAAGAAGTCTTCCTTTGCTTATATAGGTTATACAAAGTGAATACCGGGCCAGACAGCACATAGGATAAAACTAAGATTGGTATTATTAGCTTTGGCCTGTAAGCAATAACTCCAAGAAGGAGGACAGAGAAGACAAGCACATTGAAGGGATTGCTTTTATTTAGCTCATTCTTTTTTAAACTAAAATAATTTATATTGCTCACCATAAGAAAAGATAAGGCATAGACGGATACAACAATAAGTATAGGACTCCATTTGTGTTCTATTATATCTGTGAACAGGACCAAGGAAGATATAAAGCTTGCAGCAGCAGGAATAGGAAGCCCTTTAAAATATGAGACCTCTTTTCCATCCCTTACATGGACATTAAATCTTGCAAGCCTTAGTGCCCCACAGGCAATATATACAAAGCATGCAAGCCAGCCCAATCTTCCTATGGACTGAAAAGACCATCTAAAAATCAAGATTCCAGGAGCAACTCCAAACGCCACTAAATCAGAGAGGGAATCGTATTCCATACCAAACTGGCTGGTAGTGTGGGTAAATCTTGCTATCCTGCCATCCAATACATCACATAT
>JALVZP010000165.1 GCA_027037575.1 Desulfobacterales bacterium
TGCTTCCATTCTCTTCTATTTTAATAATTTCAGCATCTACCTCTGCCTGAATCTTTCTATGATCAAGTATTCCACTGCATGGAATACCAACAATATATAGCTGTTCCCTCTTTATCTGATTCTCCAATATATGATTCACAATGCTTCTTGATACACATCCTGTTGCAACAATTCCAACTCTATCCTTTCTTCCTGTAAGGTAGTTACAAAGATTTAGTCCACAATTGCTATTCCATATGAGTCTATTTACATCCTCTTTTTTGTTTATAAGGACAGGTCTTGGAAAGAATGGGTTTGTCCCTTCTTCATACCCTATAAACACATCAATCTTTCCTTCCTCAAATAGCCTGCTTGCTATCTCCCTTATCTTCTCAGTATACTCCTTCATTATGGAATCTCCGGTTCTTTCTTTATAAAAAACCTCAGTGGACCAATCTTTTTCACCTTCTCTGCTATCATGTTTGCTGTTTCTGCAAACTTTGTTGCCTCTGCTGATGAGATCCAAGAAAAGAATAGCCTTTCTGGTTCAATTCCAATAAATTCAAGTATTCCTCTAAGAAGAAGGAATCTCCTTCTTGCATAATAGTTTGCCTCTATGTAGTGGCAATCTCCTGGATGGCATCCAGATATCCATACTGCATCTGCCCCATTTCTAAATGCAGCAATGACAAATCTTGGATCTACTCTGCTTGAGCAAGGAACCCTTATTATCCTGAAATATGGTGGATACTGGAATCTGCTTATTCCAGCAAGATCAGCAGCACCATAGCTACACCAATTACACAAAAATGTGATTATATTTGGCTTCCATTCATTCATCTTATTGCTCCTAACTCCTTTATCATGCTCATTATCTGCTCTGTCCTAAATCCATTCAGATTTATTGCACCACTTCTACATGATGCAACACAAAGACCACATCCTTTACAAAGAACTGGATTTATTGCTGCCTTTCCTTTAAATCTTCCTTCCTCCATTATATATGGTGCACCATATGGGCATATACTTACGCATACACCACATCCTGAACATAGCATGGGATCTACAATGGAGACATTTCCTTCTGCATATATCTTATCCTTTACAAGGAGTGTCATTGCCCTTGATACAGCCGCCTTTGCCTGAGCTATTGATTCATCTATGGGCTTTGGATAATGTGCTAATCCGCATAGATACACGCCATCTGTAGCAAACTCAGATGGGGCAAGCTTTGGATGGGATTCTACAAAGAATCCATCCTCATTTATTGGAACCTTAAAGAGCTTTGCAATCTCCTCATTCTCATTTGGAAGGATTGCAGATGCAAGGACAAGTAGATCTGGATGAATAATGATTTCTCTTTTGAGGATATGATCCTCTGTCTTAATAGCTATCCTTCCATCCTCTATTTTTACCTCTGGCTTACTGTCCAAGGAGTATCTTATAAAGAGTATTCCCTTTCTCCTTGCCTCTAAGTATAGGTTTTCTCTTTCACCATATGTCCTTATGTCCCTGTATAGGATAAAGATCTGCATGTCAGGATACCTTTCCTTTAGATAGATTGCATTTCTTATGGAATGTGTGCAGCATACCTTTGAGCAGTATAGTCTTTCAGGCTCCCTTGATCCAACACACTGGATAAATACCAAGCTCTTTATTCTGCTAAGATCCTCTCCCTCTATGAGTTTTCTATCCAGCTCAAGTCCAGTGATTATCCTTGGATCCTTTCCATACATATACTCACTTGGCTTATATTCTCTTGCTCCTGTAGCAATAATTACAGCTCCATGCTCTATTGTTTCTTCCTTTCCATTTGTGCTTATCTTTGTCTTAAAGTTTCCAACAAATCCTTCTACATCCTTTATTTCAGAAGAAAGAAAGACTTTTATGTTTTCATCAGATAGGACATCCTCTATCAGCTTACTTAGCCTTTCCTGAACATTCTCTCCCTTCCATGTCTGAAATAGGTTCCTTGCATTTCCTCCAAGCCTATCCTCCTTTTCCACGAGATATACCTTATATCCCTGTCTTGAAAGGCTTTTTGCAGCAGTCATCCCGGATATTCCACCACCAATAACAAGAACTTTTTTGTTTATTGCAAGTTCCTCCTCCTTTAATGGTTCCATAAGAGCGACCTTTGCTACTGCTGCCCTTATAAGATCCTTTGCCTTTTCTGTTGCATCCTCTGGCCAGTCCTTATGAACCCAGGAGTCCTGATTCCTGATATTTGCCATCTCAAATAGATACTTATTTAGTCCTGCATTTATTAAGGTTTCTTGAAAGAGTGGTTCATGTGTCTTGGGAGTACATGCGGCAACAACTATCCTGTTTAGTCCCTTTTCCTTTATGACCTGAGCTATCTTTTCTTGTGTATCCTGTGAGCAGGTGTAGAGATTGTCCTCTACATACTCTACAAATGGAAGACTTTTTGCATATTCCTTAAGCTCATCTATATCTATAACACCAGCTATATTTGTGCCACAATGGCATATAAAAACACCTATTTTTGGCTTTTCTCCAATAACATTTCTTTCAGGTGGAATCTCCTTTTCTTTTACAAGGGTTCCTCTTTCTTCATGTAAGAGTATCCCTGCCTCACAGGAAGCAGAACTTGCTTCTACTACAGATGAAGGAATATCCTTTGGACCTGATATTGCTCCACATACATATATTCCATCCCTGGATGTAGAGACTGGAGAAAATGAATCTGTTTCAAAGAATCCTCCATCTGTAAGCCTTATTCCAAATCTTCCTGCTATCCCCTTATCCTCATTTAATACCTCAAGCCCAACAGAAAGGACAACCATATCAAATCTTTCCTGTTTTGGAATACCATCCTCATCCACATACCTTATTATCAAATCCTTTGTTTCTGGATCCTCTTCTACTGAATGTGGCTTTGACCT
>JALVZP010000166.1 GCA_027037575.1 Desulfobacterales bacterium
AATAGATCCTTTTCCCCTCCACATCAGAAAGCGTTTCAAAGTTTCCCTGTCCTTTTGAAATAATAACATCTGCTTCCTTAAACGCAGAAACGAACTCCTCTGAACATTCCTCAAGTATTATCCCTGGAGTATCATCCCCTGTATCTATAAGGGTGCATATCCTATCTATACCTGCTTCTATTGCATCTTCTCTCGTTGCATCATTTATAACTGGCCTTCCCCTTACAGCAAAGGTTATCCCTTTCGTAGGCATATTCTCTATAAAGAGCTTGTCAAAGAATATCTCTCCTGCATTATCGGCAATATAGAGCAAGCTTTTTGAATCCTCTATCTCTTTATAGAGCCTTCTTATAAGATTCCTGTCCAGCTCTACCCCGAGGCTTTCTTCAATGCTTTCTCTTATAGAAGAGTCATCCACACCTTTTGCCTGCCCATAATCTATTATGTTTCCTGCAATAGAAAGCCTAAGGGCTGTCTCAAAGGGATCATCCGATTCCTCAACAACTGACCTAAGCTCCTCCGTAATCATCTTTGCAATCTGGTTTGACCTCTTTTTTATTTCCCTAAATGGATCTTCTACACCCGATTCCTCTCTTATGAAGGAATATAGTCTCTTTGCAACTTGAGGGGGTTTCATCTCTTTAAGAGGAAGTCCTGATAGGACACTTATGCATCTTTTTATAATTCCATATCTTAGATCCTCTTCTTTATAGACAAGGCGACTTAGTTCAAGAAGCTGCTTTAAAAAACAGGGAATACAGTCAGCAGATACTTTCATCTTCAATTTCCTTTATTTATATACATCTCCCCTTGCTCTTAAGCTCAAAGCCACCATTACCAGCTTATCCTGCTTAACTCTGAATAACATCCACCAATTACCTATCCTTAACCTCCACTCTGGTCTTCCTTTAAGTTTACGAATAACAACAGTCCACCTACCTTCCTTTTTTGCTCAGACTCACAATAATTCCTTTTCTATTTCATCCAAGGTCTTATATTTTCCATCAATATAGTCCTGCCAAGCTTCTTCTGCTTCTTTTAGCTCTTGTTCAGTTATTATCTCTCCTTCTATCAGATCTCTGAGCCACTCCTCAAAGATCTTAATATCTATCACTGCTTCATTTTTGCCTCTGTAACCTTTGAAAAAAGGCAATTTTTCTATCTTGTAAGTTATACCTATATTCCCCTCCCATGCTGTTTTAATATGGTCAAGCTTAATAAGCTCTCTTTATTTTAATCTATCTGTTAACCCCCTCTACTGTCTTCCTTTTATTATCAGGAATAAGATAGCTGCATCTTTCTGTCATGGCCAGAGTCTTATGTCTTAATAATTGGCTCTTTGTCTTTATACTTTATTTTCCAAAGAGATCAACCTTTTTTATAGTTGACACATAATCCCCTATTTTGTTAAAGGAATAGCAAACACAATAACACAATATGAGTAAAAAAAATAAAAAATAAATATAGGAGGTAGAATGATGGACACAGAAAGGAGCAAATGGAAGGGATTATGGGTCTTTGTGGTTGCAGTTATCTTTCTTTTTGTATCTTCTATCCCTGCTATGGCTCAACAGGAAGTAAAACCAACCACTAAGTGTCGTCTTTGGAACTATTTCTTCAATCCAAATAGATTTGGAAAGCCTAAGAGGACTCTTAAAGGTAACATGATGGAGATCTATAATGTCCTTCCAGAAGAGGCAACAAATCCACTTGAGATTTTTACCAAAGGTGTTTGGTATGGAAGACTAAGGATTAACTATTTTAAATGGCTATGGGATGAAGGAAGATATTATGGAAAGGCATGGGATTATCAGCGTCAAAGATGGACAAAGAAAGGTTGGCATGACAGAATAGATCCAACAGGATTTGGATTTGGTGGTAGCATCATCTATAAGACTGCCCCATACTATGGATTCAGTGCAACAGTAGGATTTTATGGAGACCATGACTTGCATGTTCTGGATGAAGACGATGCACTTTTTGGAAAGTCTGGTAAGGATACATTCTCCAGATTCGATGTAATGGAGCATGGAAATTGGGGTATGGCAGTAGTTGCTCAGGCATATCTGGAATATAAATTCAGAAAGAATGACATCAGAATAGGTAGGATGATTGTGGAATGCCCATTTATACATTCAAATGACACAAAGATGATCCCAAATACCATGCGAGGAGTCCATTTTGTAACAAAGGAGATTCCCCATACAAAGCTTCAGCTCATGTATTTTGATAGACAGAAGTTAAGGGATCATACTAAGTTTCATGATGTGATTACATATATGGCAAAAGGAGTATCTCCATTCCGTAAATGGGATAATCAGGATGACTCTGCTGTCCACAAGGGTCTAAGCTATGACAACTTTGATAACTATGGACTCCATACAAGAAATAGGCTATTTATAGTTGGTCTTACCACAAAGGGTCTTCCTTTCTTAAATATTCCTGCATTAGGGCCTTCAAAGCTCAAGATAGACCTCTGGAATGCATGGGTTCCTGATCTATTTGACACATTCCTTGGTGAGGCAAACTATAAGATAAATCTCGGTGGTGGATGGAAGCTCATTCCAGGATTCAGGTTCATGCATCAGTTTGATGATGAGGCAGGAGATGTTGGTGGTGCTGCGCTTTCAGGAGTATTCGGATATAATCCAAAAGGACTGGCAAACAGAAAGAAGGGATTGGGCTATAAGGATCCTGATAGCGTGGATGCAACAGAATATGCCTTTAGGCTTAGGCTTAAGAAAGGTCCTCAGATGTTCCACTTTGGTATGACCTATATCACAGATGATTCAGACTTTATTGCACCATGGAGGGCATGGCCAACACAGGGATACACCCGTTCAATGGCACAATACAACTGGGAAGCAGGGACAAAAAGTTATATGCTCAAGTGGGTAATGGACTGGAACAAGGCACATTTGATTAAGGGATTTAAGAGTGCACTTGATATTACATATATGGACTATGATGATGAGAAGGAAAGGCTTGGATCTATGAGCAAGACAGATAGATACATCATCCACCTGGATACATGGTGGACACCCCCAATAAAGCTTCCAAAAGATCAGTGGTTGCAGTGCAAGTTCAGGCTTGGATATGTCCAGGCAGATCACAGAAGATATGCACCTGCAAATGGTGAGAATCCTTCCTACACAGAACTGAGATTTGAGATAAACTACATGTTCTAAATGTTCTAAGCAACCAAGTCTTCTAAACCCCTGGCAAACAAATATGCCAGGGGTTTTTTTATCTTCTTTCTTCATTTTTTAAAAAAAGTATAAAAGATGTCCCAAGAAATAGGGTAAAAGCGGCAATAATGAATGTCCATCTCAGGTTTATAAGTTCTATTAAGATGCCAGCAAGTATAGGACCAAAAAACATCCCGATGCTATGAGATTGTGCCATAAGCCCCATAACAGATCCCATAGAGGATCTCCTTCTTCCTTCAATAACACTTATTGCCATAACAGCAGGGACAGATATTCCAGCAGAAAGCCCTAAGGCAGCATTTACTACCGCAATTTGCCAGAAGCTGGAAACAAAAGATAAACAAAGGATAGAAATCATTCCCATGATTCCACCACCAATTATCATCAGTTTTTTATTTGCCCTATCTGCCAGATATCCCATAGGGATCTGGAAGATCCCAGAGCTAAGAACATGAATAGAAAGGAGAATTCCTATACTTGTACTTGATAGACCGAGTCTTGTGCTTGCAAAAAGTGGAAGGAATGTCCACATAATCCCTATGCATATGGTCAGGCATACCCTGAAGAAAAACAGGGAAAATATTATAAAGTCCTTTATAAGTACAAGATATGGAACAACCTTTGGCCTGCTACTTGAGATCTTTGGTTCCTTTTGTATTGGAGGAAGAAAAAAAAGACAAAGTAAAAATCCTATGCATGCAAGCAATCCCATACTAAGAAAGGAGTATCTTATCCCTGAATGATCCTTTACTATTCCCCCAACAATGGGACCACAGCTTAGCCCTCCATATAAGGATACATTAAAGAGTCCCATTGTCCTTCCTTCACATGCCTCTGGTGTGATTATCCCTACATATGCCTGTGCTACAGGAAGTATCATGGCTGATGCAAATCCCTGCATAAGCCTTAATGCCAAAAGATGCCATATGTCCCTGCTTAGGAAATAGAGTATGGACAGGAGAGAATAGATGGAAAGACCTGTAAGGATAATAGGCTTTTTCCCTTTTATATCAGACAGCTTTCCAAAGTATGGAACAAAAATGCTCCTTGTAAATGAGAATGCAGAAAAGATAAGGCCAATCTGGAATGCATCTGCACCAAGCCTGTATGCATATATTGGTAGAAGGGGACCAATTATGCTTGCTCCCATGGTTGTGATAAATACAGAGAGGAAAAGTGTAAGGAAGATCCTATTTTCTCTCAATTCTATCCTTGTATGTCCTCTGAATAGCCCTTATGAGATATGTAATTGTCTTATTTACAGGAACATCTATTCCAAGTCTTTCTGCCTCTTTTACAATAGCTCCATTAATGGAGTCTATCTCTGTAATCCTTTTAGAAAGGATATCTTGAAGCATAGAGGAGATATTTCCTGATGTCTTTCTGCATACCTCCTCTGTCTTATCTATCGGATCCTCATATGGAAGGTGTATCCCCTTCTTTTTCACAATCTCCATTGCCTCCTTCACGGTACATCTCATAATATCCCTTAGCTCATCAATCTGAACTATCATCCCATTTTTAAGCATTGTTATTGCCGTTAGTGCATTTATTCCCACATTTATAAGCAGCTTTCCCCAGATAAAGGACTCCACATCATCTCTCACCTCTGTCTTAAAGCCTGCCCTATTTAAGATGTCCTTTAGTAAAGCTGTTTTTTCAGATACTGGCCCAATTATTGTGTCTCCAGATCCCGCATGTCTTACATGTCCAGTAGAGATGAGTGTTGCACCTTCTGAGGTGATTCCTCCATAGACCTTTTTCTTTAAAACCTCCTCTAATATCTCTACATTTCCAACTCCGTTCTGGAGTGTCAGGATACATGTATCCTTTCCTACAGCATCCCTTATCTCATAGGCAGCATCCCTTGTGCTATATGATTTTACAAATACCATTACAAAATCTGGCAAAAAGTCTATTTCTTTCTTTGTAACTGTAGGAACATAAACATGAAAGCTCCCCTTTATCCCTTCTACCTTTATACCTTTCCTATTCAGGTAATCTGCCCTCTCCTTCTTGTAATCGAGCAAAAAAACATCCTCACCTGCTATTTTGAGCCTTGAAGAAAAGAGGAGTCCCATTGCACCAGGCCCAACAATCAGAAATTTCATCCTAATCCTCAATTAGTTTTTTTGCCTCTTCAGGATCCATGTGGAATGAATGCTCATCCTTTGGAAAATCACCTGATTCAACCTCTTCCTTGAACTTTGAAACTGCCTCCTTTATCTGAGAAGAGAGGTTTATATACTGCTTTACAAACTTTGGGACAAATCTTTCAAAAAGCCCTAAGATGTCGTGATATACCAATACCTGTCCATCACAATAGGGGCCAGCGCCAATTCCGACAGTAGGAACCTGAACCTCCTCTGTTATTATCTTTGCAAGGAGATCAGGAATACATTCCATAACTATCATAAATGCACCTGCCTTTTCCAAGTCCTTTGCAGACCTTATTAATGCCTTTGCCGTCTCTATATCCTTTCCCTGAACCCTGTATCCACTAAGCATGGTAGCCCTTTGTGGAGTAAGTCCTATGTGTCCACATACAGGGATACCCATATCTGTAATTGCCTTTACTATATGGGCAACCTCACTTCCTCCTTCAAGCTTTACTGCATCACATCCTCCCTTCTTTATAAAACGGCCAGCATTCTCTATTGCCTTCTCAATACTCACCTGATAGGAGAGAAAAGGCATGTCCCCTATTATAAATGCCCTCTTTGTCCCCCTTGAGACAGCTTTACAGTGGTGAATCATCTCGTCCATTGTTACGGGAATCGTAGAATCATATCCGAGAACGACCATCCCAACAGAATCTCCTACGAGGAGGACATCTATCCCTGCTTCATCCAACAATCTTGCAGATGGATAGTCATATGCAGTTACCATTGTGATCTTTTTCCCCATCCTCTTCTTTTCCATCAAATAAGAGATGGTAACCTTTTCCTGATCCATTATCCTCCCCCTTTGGTTTTGTATCAAAATATCTGCTCCTTTCTTGAAAGTCAATCAATGTTTTTTTATAAATAGGCTATGATGTGGATTTCCCACATTACTGTAACAGAGCTATTATGTAACAGGTTCTTGGGAGTAAAGGATATCCCTTCTCTTTCTCTTCTTGGATTCGGATCAATATTTCCCGATTGGATGGAATACATTGGAAGGTTTAGGATATTAAGCCATAGAGGTATATCCCACAACATCTCCTTCTGGCTTGTCACATACCTTGTGGCAAATTTATTACTGAAGGCATACTATCCTTATTTAAAATGGTTTCTTATAGGAGTTTTTATGCATCTTGCTGAAGATGCAATGACAAAAAGGGGAATCCCTATCTTTTTTGGCTATTCAAAAAGATTTGCCTTAAAACTCTTTATTACTGGAGGAAAGGGAGAAACCATTTTTGTTTTAATCGTAATTATGCTATGCTTGGTTGCATAAAAAAAGGGAGCTATAAATATGAAAAAGCGAATAAAGACAAAGATTATTGCAACGATAGGCCCTGCTTCAATGAAGAGATCCATCCTGAGGAGGCTGATTCTCTCTGGGATGGATCTTGCAAGGATAAACATGTCCCATGGGGATCATAGCCAGCACAGAGAGATAATAAAGAATATAAGAGAGCTTTCCTCTGAGCTAAAAAGACCTGTTGGTATAATATTGGATCTAAGGGGGCCAAGAATCAGAACAGGAAAACTAAGGGGTGGAAGACCCGTATATCTCAGGAAAAATAGCATAGTAAGGCTTACTACAAAAGATATTGTTGGAGATGAGCATATCATAAGCACTACATATGAAGGACTTGTACGAGATGTACAGATAGGAAATAAGATACTCTTGGATAATGGTCTAATAGAGTTAAAGGTTATTGAAAAAGAAGAGGATTCAGTTGTATGTAAGGTAATAAGTGGAGGACTACTTGGAGAAAACAAAGGGATAAATCTTCCTGGTGTAAAGATCTCTGTCCCTTCCCTAACAGAGAAGGATAAGAAAGATGTGGAATTTGGCATAGAAAACAATGTGGATTATTTTGCCCTTTCCTTTGTAAGGTCAAAGGAGAATATACTGGAATTAAAAAAGTTTATCTCCAGGTTTGATAAAAATATCCCCATAATTGCAAAAATAGAAAAGCCAGAGGCAGTAAAGAATCTGGATGAGATATTAGAAGAGGCAGATGCAATTATGGTTGCAAGAGGAGATCTTGGAGTGGAGATAAGGCCTGAGCAGGTCCCGGAGGTTCAAAAGAGCATTATATACAGATCTATTGTAGCAAATAGACCTGTTATTACTGCCACCCAGATGCTTGAGAGTATGACAGAAAAACCTATTCCCACAAGGGCAGAGGCATCAGATGTGGCAAATGCCATATATGATGGAACAGATACAGTAATGCTATCTGAAGAGACAGCAATTGGTAGATATCCTGTCAGGGCTGTTCAGATGATGGCAAGGATTGCGTCCAGGACAGAAAGGAGTCCTTTTATGAGATATAATCTGGTCTATGAAAAAGAGCCTGAGGATATTGTATATGCCGTTGCAAGATCAGCAGTGAATATATTAAAGGATGTAAATGCAAAGGCAATTGTTGTATTTTCTGTATCTGGAAGAACAGCAAAACTTATTTCCAGATATAGACCTGTAAAGCCAGTTTTTTCCTTCTCACCTGATATAAGGGTATATAACATGCTTTCCCTTGTATGGGGAATAATTCCTCTCATTGTCCCACCAATCTCTGACGCAAAGAAATTGTTGGAGGAAGGAGAGAGGATATTATTGGAGAATGGGCTCCTTAAGAAGGGAGATCTGGTAGTGGTTGTTACAGGGCTTGCCCTTAAGGCAGGTTCAACAAATCTGATAAAGATACACAGGATAGGATATGAAGACTAAGGGAAATCTCTATATTACAGGAACAGAGCCAAGATGTGGAAAATCTGCTATCTGCCTTGGAATAATGGAACTCCTTTTGAGAAACTTAGAATCTGATAGGGTTGCTTTTTTCAGACCATTTATAAGACCAAATCCAAGAACAGGAAAAGACAATGACTTAGAGCTTATTCTCAAATACTTTGATCTAAAACCAGATTATGAAAGATGCTATGCCGTAACAGTAGATGAAGCAGATAGGATGATGGCAGAGGGACTTCATGATGAGCTTATGGATAAAGTAATAGAGAAGTATGAAGACTTAAAAAAGGAATTTGATTTTATCCTATGCGAAGGGACAGATTTTGATTCAAGCTCCTTTGAATTTGAGATAAATGCAGATATTGCAAACAACTTGGCCTCTCCTGTAATACTTGTCTCCTGTGCAAAAAATAAGACTACTGATCAAACAATTGCATCCATAGAACAGGCAAAAAATTCTATCCTGAATAGAGGTTGTCAGCTTATAGGAATCATTATTAACAGGGTGGATCAGGAAAAAAGGGATGAACTGTGCAGGAAGATAGAAAAGCTAAAGGATAAAGAGCTCATATTTACAATACCCGATGTTCCTTTTCTTGGAAGCCCAAGGATGAAAGAGATATTAGAACATATGGAAGGAAGACTCCTTTATGGAAAGGGGCTTTTAAACAGGCATGTAAGCAGTTTTGTTGTTGCTGCAATGCTTCTTCCAAATTTCCTGGAAAGGATAGAAAACAACTCTCTCATTATAACACCTGGAGACAGATCAGATATCATTGTAGGATGCCTTTCTGTTCTTCTTTCTAACTCCATGCCAAATATATCAGGAATAATGCTTACAGGAGGAATTATTCCTGACCCTCCAATAAGAAGACTTATAGAAGGATATAGCCTTATGGTCCCTATTATTTCTGTAAAGGAGAATACATTTCCTGCAACAGCAAAGCTAAACAGGATTCATCCTGTTATATTACCAGATGATAGAGAAAAGATAGAGCTTGCATTAGATACCTTTGAGGAGAATGTGGATGGAGAAAGACTTATTCAGCTTATTTTAAAGAAAAGGCCAGATATTTTAACACCAAAGATGTTTGAGCATAGGCTTATTGAATGGGCAAAGAGAAAGAGGATGAGAATTGTCCTTCCAGAAGGAGAGGACGAAAGGATACTTAAGGCAGCAGAGTTTATAATTAGAAAAGGAGCTGCAAATATTATTCTTCTTGGAAATAAA
>JALVZP010000167.1 GCA_027037575.1 Desulfobacterales bacterium
CATTTGCTACTGCCAAAGGATTCCTTGCTGTGCTTAATGGATTTGATCCCACAATTATTGCTGCCTTTGGCTTATAAGGGATCCCTGTATTTATGGCATTTATTAACTCAAAGAAGTCTGCACCTAACATAGAAGATCCACCCATCATCTTGGAATATATCCTATCTGCTCCAATTGCCTTATCTGCTACTTCCTTAGCTATCCTATCCTCAAATGTATCTATTCTTAAATTTACTGACTGATAGAGGAATATATTTCCTCCAGTTCTATCTAAATGTCCTGTAATTGCTATAAGTATTGGAATTGCCCTTGCAAAACTAATAAGATCCCTTTTTTGAGGTGCTTCTGAAAACCTTATACATGCACGCCTTGTATTTGCATACTGCCTTGCAAGCCATATAATATCTTCCTTTGGAATACCTGTAATCCTTTCTGCCCATTCAGGATCATACTTTTTTAAATGCTCTCTTAGTCTTTCAAATCCATAACACCACTTTTCAACAAATTCTTTATCATAAAGCCCTTCATTTATGATCACATTTATCATGGAAAGTGCAAGTGCAGAGTCCGTCCCAGGCCTTATTGGAATCCACTTATATACCCTTTTATTTGCACAGATTGGGATAAATTGTGGATTTATAACTACAAGCTTTGCTCCATCTTCTATCCTATCCATTATAATGGATGGGATTGTCTTTATTGTTACATTAGATCTCTTTGCTGCGCTTCCCATCCCTCCACTTGTAAACCACTCTATTATCAGATCAGCATTTTCATAGTCTGCTGTTGCATACCTTCCACCACCTACTGTGCATAGATGATAGAATAGCTGTGGAATATAGCAGACAGATGGTCCCCACCAGGAAAAATTGGGAGATCCTATAGCATGTGTAAATCTTACAAAGAGCTGATGATAGAGATTAAACCATCCTGATGCCTGTCCCTTTACAAAGATGATATATTCAGGCCCATACTTCTCTTTTATCTCCATCAGCTTTTCTGATATGAGATCAAGTGCCTTATCCCAGCTAATCCTTTCAAATTTTCCTTCTCCTTTTTCTCCTGCTCTTATAAGTGGATACCTTAGTCTGTGAGGATTATATACCCACTTTACAGCAGAAAGTCCTTTTGCACAGAGCTTTCCTTTATTTAAAGGATGATATGGATTCCCTTCAACCTTTATAAATCTTCCATCTTTTACATGGGCAATTATTCCACAACTATAGCCACCATAAGAACACCCATGACATAGTGTAGGAATCCTATCTTCCATAATAATATTCCTCCTTGATTAAGGATGTCTAATTTTATGCCAAATCATGTCCAACTACAATAAAGAGACATTTCTTTTCCCTTCACCGGTGGCAAGCTTGCTATAAAAATTGTAGTAAATGTCTCTATTCTATCTGGGAATAGAGCCTACATTTTCTTGACTTTTGGACATAACATCTTATAATATCTTCAAAAAATCGGGACGTAGCGCAGCCTGGAAGCGCACCTGAATGGGGTTCAGGGGGTCGCAGGTTCAAATCCTGTCGTCCCGATTTTTTATATGATCGGCTCATGAAGAAGATATCTTCTCATCCTGATACTTATTAGTATCCCAACCGAGGCCATTGTAAAGACCAGGGAAGATCCTCCATAACTCATAAAAAGCAAAGGGGTTCCTACTACTGGAAGTATTCCCGCAACCATTCCTATGTTTACAAATACTTGCCAGAATATGAAAAAGGTAATGCTTATTGCAAGGTAGGCACCAAATTTGTCCTTCGCCTTCTTTGCTGTATCAAATCCCCTTAAGACTAATGCCAGATAAAGAGAAATCAAAAACATTGAGCCTATAAATCCATTCTCTTCTGCAAATACAGAAAAGATGAAATCTGTATGCTTTTCCGGAAGAAAGTGAAGCTTTGATTGGGTCCCTTTTAAAAATCCTTTCCCTTTTATCATTCCCGAACCTATGGCAATCTTGGATTGGGTAATATGATATCCAGCTCCTAAGGGATCTGCATTGGGATTTAAATATGTAATAATCCTCCTCTTTTGATATGCTTTTAAATTCATCCACAAAGCAGGAATAATAATCAAGATGGAAGATATGATTATTAAAAGGGATCTTTTATTTATTCCTGTAAAAAGAAGAACAGTTCCAGAAGAGATAAGTATAATTAAGGCTGTTCCAAGATCTGGTTCTTTTAAGATAAGTAAGCATGGAATAATTATAATCAAAAATATCTTCCAGAGGTCTCCTATTCCGTAACTTCTCTTTACAGGCATCTCACTTAAAAGATATGAGATAATTATTGCTATAGAAAGCTTTGCAAATTCAGATGGCTGAAAAGAAATAAAGCCAATTTTAAACCATCTTTGTGAACCCGAAGTTATCTTTCCCCATACAAGGACCAGGGCAAGCAGGAAGATAGAAAGAAGATATATATGAAATGCCCATTTTTTAAAAAAATTGTAGTCTATTAAGATCATGAAAAAGAACATAAAAAAGCCTATTGCATACCAGCAAATATGCCTCTTAAATATCTTCATTCCGAATTTGCTCACTGGTGCCTGGGTTGCACTATACATGTTCAGTATGCTGATTAAAGCAAGGGTCAATACTATAAGGAATAAAAGCCAGTCAAAATTCTTTATAAGTCTTCTATCTATCATACATATTTATCTATCTATCATATTTTAAATATTCCTCTATCAATTCTTTTGCTACAGGAGCAGCAGCACTTCCTCCGTGTCCTCCATGCTCTATAATTACTGAAACACATATCTCTGGTCTCTCTGCCGGAGCGATTCCAATAAACCAGGCATGCTCTTTTATTTTATTCTCATCTTCCTCTTCTTTATCCTCCATAAGCTGAACTGTTCCTGTCTTTCCTGCTACCTTTATTCCTTTTATCCTTGCCCTTATTCCTGTTCCATGAGGTTCATTTACAACTGCAACAAGTGCATCCTTTATTATCTCCAAATATTTCTTTTTTATTTTGAGCCTTTTTCTAATAATAGGACGTGCTTTATACACAATGCTTCCATCTGGAGCTTTTATACACTTTGTAACAAATGGTCTGTATAGGATTCCTCCATTAAATATAGCAGAATAAAGGACTACCATCTGGATAGGTGTAACCAAAAGATAGCTTTGTCCAATAGCAAGTGATAATGTCTCTCCTCCCTGCCAGGGTATTCCAAATTTCCTTAACTTCCATTCAGGTGTTGGAACAAGCCCTTTACTTTCTCCCCCTATATCAATGCCTGTTCTTTCTCCAAGTCCGAACATCCTTGCATAATATGCTATCTTTTTTATTCCAAGAAGCTTTGCAACATTATAAAAGTATATATCACAGGATTCTCTAATTGCCTTATGTAGATCTACTTTTCCATGTCCTCCTTCTTTCCAGCATTTAAAGACCCTATTTCCATAATGAAACTTCCCTGAACAAAAAAAGATAGTATTTGGAGTTATTACACCTTCTTGAAGACCAGCAATTGCTACAACAGGTTTGAATGTAGATCCTGGGGGATAAAGTCCTTGTATAGCCCTGTTTTGAAGTGGATGTTCCTTTGAATGCAGAATCTTTTCCCAGGTCTCTTTATCCATTCCCTTTACAAAGCTATTTGGATCAAATGAAGGGCTGCTTGCCATGGCAAGTATCTCTCCATTATTCGGATTAATAGCAACAATTGCGCCTGCCTTTCCTTTTAAAAGCTTCTCTGCCTTTTCCTGAAGCCTTTTATCTATGGTTAAATAGACATCATCTCCTGGAATAGGAGGAGTTTTGGAGATAATATCCACCATCCTTCCTGTAGCATCTACTTCTATCTGCATTCCTCCAGGTATACCAGAAAGATATTTATCCCATCTATATTCAACCCCTACTTTTCCTTTTCTGTTCCAGGAGATATAGCCCAGGATATGGGAAGCAAGCTTCCCATATTTATAATCTCTTTCTCCTTCAGCCTTTATAATCACACCAGGAAGCATTAAACTATTTGTCTCTATTCTTGCAACCTCATCAAAGGACATATCCCTTTTTATACATACAGGTTTAAAAGGACATATCCTCTTCTTTTCAAAAAATCTCTTCTTTATTTCATCCAGATCCCCTATATTTATCAGATGAGATAATTTGTTAAACAGGGACTTTGGATCTTTCACTTCCTCCGGGATCACATACAGATTATAAGAGGGTTTATTATCAACCAAGACAATACCATTTCTATCCAGTATCTTTCCCCTATATGCTGGTATATCTCTTAATCTGATCCTGTTATGCTCAGATCTAATCCTATACTCCTCTCCTTTTATTACCTGCATATACATGAGCCTCAAACAAAGAAGAAAGAAAAGAGAAAGGACAAATACATTTATCCAGAAGATCCTTTTTTGAATTGGAATCTGTGAATCTTTATCAGGATACTTCCACATACCTCAGTCTTTCTAAGAAATGAATTATTATGGGAGAAAAAGAAGTTGTTACTATAAGATCTATAAACATCTTTCTCACAATAGAAATAGTTATCAAATCAAAGCCAAAAAAGACAGATTCTATAAAAAGAAGTAAGAGATCTTTTAATACAATTGCAGAAGCTATAGTGATTATCCTTCCTGAGCTACTTCTAATATCAACAAGGCCATTTATTAGCCATATAAAAACAAGCTCAGCCAGATAGATAAAAGGGAATATTCCAAAAATGGCCCCAGAATATATGTTCAGGAAAAGGGATTGAAGGAATGCAAAAATAGAAGCAGCATTTTCTCCATGATAGGAGAAAATGAAAAGCAAAAATATGGTAATTATATCCAAAAAATACAATCCACCTGTTATTACAAATATGGGAGGAAGCACGAAGATTACAGTGTAGTACAGGGCTTTTCTTTTGATATTACTAATACCTCTTCTAACCTTGAAAAATCTACAAAAGGAACAATCTTTACCTTTTTAAAAAGTGCACCGGGTATTTTCCTTACCTCTTTTACCCTTCCAACTGGTATCCCTCTCGGAAATATCCCGGAAAGGCCCGAAGTAACAATAGTATCTCCAGGACTTATCTTTTCAGAATGTTCTATATATTCCAATATGCATATTTCATCAACCAATCCCCCTTTTAATATACCCCTTGCCCTTGTTCCTTCATCAATGCAGTCTACTGCACTATCAGGATCGGTTATAAGAAGAACCTTTGAATAATCTTCAGATACAGAAATTATCCTCCCCACAAGCCCATCAGGGCTTATAACTGGCATATTTATCTTTATTCCATCCCTTTTACCTTTATCAATTATGATAGTCCTGAAATATCCTGTAGGATCATATCCTATTACCTGAGCTGCAATAAGATTCCATTTAGGCTTGGGCCTAAATTTTAATATCTTAATAAGTGCCTTAACCCTTTGTTCTAACACTCTATACCTCATATTCTCTATCTTGAGTCTCTGAATCTCCTTCTTTAGCATCTTATTTTCTTTCTTTACTCCAATTAAATATATATAACTCGACCAAAGATCTTTTATAAAACTACAGGAATTATGAAAGATCTTTTGTAACGGTGCTGTAAGTTCAACAAAGATCTCTTCTAATGGATTCCATGAGGATGAAGTATTAGCAGGATAGGAGGCTATTAGTATTAGGCCTGATACAAAGAAGAGTATCCATAGAAATATCCTTTTTTTTGTCAAGGAGATGCCACCTCTTTGAGCATATCTATGTCTTCAAGCACCTTTCCTGTTCCCCTGACAACCGCTGTTAAAGGATCTTCTGCAATATGCACAGGAAGCTTTGTCTCTTCCCTGAGTAACACATCTATATTCTTGAGCAATGAACCTCCTCCAGTAAGCATTATCCCGGTATCCACTATATCTGCTGCCAGCTCTGGTGGAGTCTGCTCTAATGCAGTTCTTACTGCATCTACAATAGCCCTTATTTGATCAGATATTGCCTTCCTGATCTCATCAGAATCAATAGTCAAGATCTTTGGTATCCCTGTAATAAGATCTCTTCCCTTAACTTCTATGGTTTCTACTTCATCTGGAGAAGGATAGGCATTTCCAATAGCAATCTTTATTGCCTCTGCAGTGCTCTGTCCAATAAGGAGATTGTATGTCCTCTTCAGGTAGTTTATAATTGCATCATCCATCTTATCTCCACCAACCCTTATGGATTTGCTATAAACCATACCTGCCAGTGATATAACTGCAACTTCTGTTGTTCCTCCTCCTATATCCACTATCATATTGCTCTTGGGCTCTGTTACAGGAAGTCCTGCTCCTATTGCTGCTGCTATTGGTTCTTCAATGAGATAGACCTCCCTTGCACCTGCAGATTCTGCTGATTCCCTAACAGCCCTTCTTTCTACCTGTGTAATTCCACTTGGGACACATATTACAATCCTTGGCCTAACCAATGACGCCCTATTGTGAACCTTCCTTATAAAATACCTGAGCATTGCCTCAGCTATCTCAAAATCTGCGATTACTCCATCTTTTAAAGGCCTTACAGCAGTTATATTGCCAGGAGTTCTACCAAGCATTCTCTTTGCCTCTTTTCCCACTGTGATGATCTTTTTATTGTCTCTTCCATCCTTTTTTACTGCAACTACAGATGGCTCATTTAAAACAATACCTTTTCCCTTTACATAGACCAGTGTATTTGCAGTTCCAAGATCTATAGCAAGATCATTAGAAAAAAATCCAAGTATAGAATTTAATACCATATCCAAATCTCCTTTTTGTTTTTATCTTGACAAAGAATTCCAAGAATGATTTCATTAAATCTTACTAAATTCTGACTTGGGAGTGAACTGAAATGAAAAGGATTTATAGAAACAGCAATCTTAAAAGGGCACGCACTCATGGATTCAGAGCACGTATGAGGACAAGAGGAGGAAGAAAGGTTCTTAAAAGAAGAAGGGCAAAGGGTAGAAAAAGGCTGACCGTCTAATTTCATATGCATGTATGTAAAGATTTTTCTTTCTCCAAAAAAGGAAGATTATTGAAGAGAAAAGATTTTGTCAATCTAAATTATCAGGTCAAACGCATATATACCCAAAATTTTTTGATCCTTTTAAAAAAGAATAGCTTGTCTTATAGTAGATTAGGAATTACTGTATCAAAAAAGATAGGAAAGGCAGTGAAAAGAAATAGGATAAAAAGGTTAATAAGGGAATTTTTTAGGCTTAATAAGTCTAAGCTTCCAAAAGGATATGATATGAATATAATAGCAAGAGCAGATATCAGCAGATTAAAATTACAGGATGTGGAGAAGGAGTTGAAAGATGTGCTTATCGGTTTTTCTTCGTAAACCCTTATATTATTTGAGATATGTTCCAATATTCTTTATTCTACTTTACAAAAACCTTATATCTCCTATATTTCCTGCAAGTTGCCGTTTTGTTCCATCTTGCTCTACATATGCATTAGAGGCATTTAAGAAGCATGGGATTGTAAAAGGATTTTATTTGGCTATAATTAGGCTGAGTAAATGTCATCCTTTTCATCCGGGTGGTTATGATCCAGTAGAATAAAATGGGTTACAGGAATGTCATATGGAAGAAAGGGCCTTACTCGCATTTATCTTGTCATTTGTTGTGCTTCTCGGATGGCTATTACTTTTTGCACCAAAACAGAGTATACATAAGCAAAAAGGAAATATAATAAAAAAAACAGCTTCCGAGAAAGGAATAAAAAAAGAGATAAAAATACCGCCACCACTCCCGACTCCTGCTTATAGGGCTAATGAAGTTGAAACCCTGGTCGATTCTTCTCTTTATAGGGCAAAGATAAGTAATCTTGGTCCATCAATAAAGGAATTTCTCTTAAAAAAATACTATAAAACACCAGATAAAAATTCTGGCTGGGTAGATATTATCCCCTCTGAACTAAAGTCCTTAAGCCCTATACTCTTAGGATTTGATCTGCTGGATAAGACTCCAATCCCCTATAAGCCAGAAAAGATAGGTCTTAAAGTATATAAAAAATCAAAAGAGCTCACATATACTGCCTCATATATGGGAATAAATGTAAAAAAGACATTTCATTTTTATCCTGACTCCTATAAGATTGACCTTACTGTTGATATAAAAAATCTTAACAAGTCTCCTGTAAAGGGCTCATTTATTGCAAAGCTAAACGGGCTAATTCCTGGCCATAGAAAGACACACTATTACTCCCACTTAGGGCTTGCTGCCTATGTTCAGAATGAATTGAAGCAGATAAAGTTAAAAAAGAAGGGTCAGAAAAAGATATTCTCTGGAAATATAGAATGGATTGCATGTGAAAGCAGATATTTTTTGGCAGCGATAATTCCTCAACTAAAAGATGGTACATTGGAAGTGAAGAAATTCCAGGATGGTATATTAGAAGGATATTATAAAAGCGGCTCTTTCACCATTCCACCGTCAGGAGATATAAAGCACAAATTTATCCTCTATATAGGGCCAAAGGAGATTCCTATTCTAAAGAAAATAGGATTTCATTTGGATGAGGTAGTGGATTTTGGATGGACAGATTTTATTGCAAAACCCCTCTTATATATCCTCAGATTCTTTTACAGATTTACCCATAATTATGGAATTGCAATCATCCTTTTAACAATCCTTGTAAAGATTATATTCTGGCCTTTTACACATAAGAGCTATGAATCCATGAAGCAGATGCAGAAACTCCAGCCACTTATGGAAAAGATAAGGGAAAAATACAAAGATGATAAAGAAAGATTAAATAGAGAGATAATGAATCTCTACAGGACATATAAGGTGAATCCACTAAGTGGATGTCTTCCTATTCTTATTCAAATACCTGTATTTTTTGCCTTATACAGGGTCCTTTGTGATGCAATAGAGCTGAGGCATGCACCTTTTATACTATGGATAAATGATCTTTCTGCCCCAGATAGGCTATTTCGCTTTTCATTCCATATTCCACTTATGGCTCCTCCTTATGGTATTCCTGTGCTTACCTTGCTTATGGGGCTTACCATGTATATACAGCAGAAGATGAGTCCACAGCCTGGAGATCCCTCACAGGCAAAGATGATGATGTTACTTCCAATCGTATTTACTGTTATGTTTATTAACTTCCCGTCAGGCCTTGTGCTTTACTGGCTGGTAAACAATATCTTATCAATTATTCAACAATACATAGTTCAAAAAAGGACAACCTGAGACAGAGGAGGTTTTTTATGGAGCTTGAAAAATTCATATTTGAAGGAAAAACAAAGGAAGAGGCAATTGAAAAGGCATGTAAGGAATTAAATCTTCCAAAAGAAAAATTGGAGATAGAGGTATTGGATCAGGGTTCTTCTGGGATATTTGGGATAGGAGGAAGAAAGAGCAGGAT
>JALVZP010000168.1 GCA_027037575.1 Desulfobacterales bacterium
AAAAAGAGCTTTTGGATCTTGCAAAGGAAAAAGGGGCAAATGGAATAAATATTGTTGGAATGTGTTGCACAGGAAATGAGATACTGATGAGACAAGGAATTCCTATTGCAGGAAATATGCTAAATCAGGAGCTTGCTATAATTACTGGTTCTGTTGAGGCAATGGTTGTGGACTATCAGTGTATCTTTCCTTCTTTAGTAGAGATAGCAAAATGCTTTCATACAAAGATCATAACCACATCTGATAAAGCAAAGTTTGTAGGTGCAATCCACTATGAATTTCATCCTGAAAATGCCTTTGATACAGCAAAAAAGATTATTAGAACAGCGATAGAGAATTATCCAAATAGAAGAAAGGAAAAGGTCCTTATACCCAAGGGTCCAGAAAGGCTTGTTGCAGGATTTTCAGTAGAGACAATCCTTTCTGCCTTAGGAGGAAGTGTAAAGCCAATAGTAGATGCAATAAAGGAGGGAAAAATAAAGGGGGCAGTAGGAATTGTTGGATGTAATAATCCAAAGATAAGGCAGGATTATGGTCATGTTACTTTGGCAAAGGAGCTTATAAAGAATGATATATTAGTTGTTGTAACAGGATGTAGTGCAATTGCATGTGCAAAAGAAGGACTTCTTTCTCCTAAGGCATCCTCTCTTGCAGGAGATGGACTAAGATCTGTTATAGAAAAACTTCATGTTCCACCTGTTCTTCATATGGGATCATGTGTAGATTGCTCAAGGATACTTGTTCTTCTCTCATTAATAGCAAATGAGATAGGAGTTGATATAGCTGATCTTCCTGTTGCAGGAGCAGCACCTGAATGGTATAGCCAAAAGGCTGTCTCTATTGGAGTATATTTTGTTGCATCAGGTGTATTTACTGTTCTTGGAATAGCACCAAGGATATTTGGAAGCAAAAAGGTGGTTGAGCTTCTTGGAGATAAGCTGGAAGAGGTAATTAAGGCAAGATTTGCTATTGAGCCTGATCCAATTAAGGCAGCACAGCTTATAATGGATCATATAAATAAGAAAAGAAAATCACTTGGAATATGAAAGGGCTTTTTAAAAGATATAAAGAATGTAATCTCTGTCCAAGAGATTGTAGAAGGAATAGATTTAGGGAGTATGGTTACTGTAAAGAAGGGGCAATTCTTAGAGTAGCATATGTTGGCGTTCATTTTGGAGAAGAGCCTCCTATAACAGGAAAGAATGGATCAGGAACAGTATTTTTCTCTGGATGTTCCTTAAAATGTTCTTTTTGCCAGAATTGGCAGATATCCCATATTGGGATAGGAAAGAGGATAAGTGTGAGGAGATTGGCAGAAAAGGTATATAGGCTTATTGAGGAAAAAGAGGTTCACAATATAAACTTTGTTACACCTGATCATTTTATTCCTCATGTGATCTTATTGATTGAGATGATAAAAAAGAGATATCCATCTGTTCCTATCGTATTCAATGTATCAGGCTATCAGAATGTAGAGTTACTAAAGGAGATAGGAGATTACATAGACATATATCTTCCTGACTTTAAATACTCTGATAGAAGGCTTGCATCAAGGCTATCCTCATGTCCTAATTATCCAGAGATTGCATTAGATGCAATATCAGAGATGATAAGACAAAAGGGATTCTTAGAAACCTCACCTGTTGCAAAAAAGGGAGTTTTGGTAAGGCATCTTATCCTTCCGGGTCAGATAAAAAACTCCATAGATGCACTTTCAATGCTCTTTATAGAATTTGGAAAAGAGCTTCCCATAAGCCTTATGTCTCAGTATAAGCCTGTAAGAAAGCAAAGGATTGAAGCTCTAAATAGACAGTTAATGGAAGAAGAGTTCTATCAGGTATATGAACATGCTATCTCCTTAGGCTTTAAGAACATGTTTGTTCAGTTTCCTGAGGAAACAAAGGAAGACTCAGAATTTTTGCCAGACTTTACTTTATCACAGCCATTTAGGGGAAACAAAAGATTTGATACAGATCATGTTTTGTGGTAATAAAAGGCACAAAAAAAGAAAGGAGATGATAAAATGACAGCAAAATTAATAAAGGGAACAGAGATAAGGGAGGAAATCTTAAAAGAAATAGAGGAAGAAGTAAAGCAAATAAAAGAGAAGCATGGTGTTGTTCCTGGCCTTGTAACCATCTTAGTTGGTGAGAATCCTGCATCAGTATCCTATGTTACACTCAAGATAAAGACTGCAAAGAGAGTAGGTTTTAAAGAGGTCCAGGAGAATCTACCAGAAAATGTATCGGAGGAGGAGCTACTTGCATTGATCGATAAATATAACAAAGATGAAACCATACATGGAATACTTGTTCAGCTTCCCCTTCCAAAGCATATAGATGAGAAAAAGGTGATCTACGCAATAGATCCTGATAAGGATGTGGATGCATTCCATCCGGTGAATGTAGGAAGGCTTGTTATTGGAGAACCAAAGTTTTTGCCATGCACACCTGCAGGGATACAGGAGATGATTGTCCGTGCTGGTGTTCCAACTGATGGTGCAGAGGTAGTGGTTGTGGGAAGATCCAATATTGTTGGAAAACCGATCGCAATAATGATGATGCAGAAAGGAAGGGGTGCAAATGCAACAGTAACGGTATGTCATACAGGGACAAAGGATCTTGAATTCCATTGTAAGCGTGCAGACATACTCATTGTTGCAGCTGGAAGGCCTGGACTTGTAAAGGCAGAATGGATAAAGCCTGGTGCATGTGTAATTGATGTTGGTGTAAATAGGGTTGGAGTAAGTGAAAAGACAGGAAAGCCAATACTTAAAGGAGATGTAGATTTTGATAAGGCAAAGGAGATTGCTGGATGGATTACTCCTGTTCCTGGTGGTGTAGGTCCCATGACAATTAC
>JALVZP010000169.1 GCA_027037575.1 Desulfobacterales bacterium
TGTTGATCTTATGGAGCTTCAGATACCATTTTCTGAGCCAATAGCAGATGGACCTGTAATATTAAAGGCAAATCAGGAGGCATTAAAAAATGGTGTAACTGTAAGGGGTTGCCTTGAGCTTGCTGGGGAGATAGCAAATACATTTGAAATTCCATTTTTCATAATGAGCTACTACAATATTGTCTACAAATATGGGATAGAAGACTTTGTAAATGAGTTGAAAAGAAAATCCCTGAGGGGGGCTATAATTGCAGATCTTCCACCAGAGGAAGGAAGAGAGTATTTCCAGAAGATGAAAGAAAGAGGACTATGTCCTATTGTCCTATTTTCTCCTACAACCCCATTTGAGAGGATGAAGTATTTATCCAGCTTTGGAGAAGGATTTATTTATTGTGTTGCAAGAAAGGGTGTTACAGGAGCAAAGACAGACTTTTCTGAGGAGCTTGAAAGATACCTTCTTAGATGCAGAAAAGCAACAGATCTTCCACTTGCCTTGGGATTTGGAGTAAAGGAAAAGAGGGATATAGACTTCCTGAAAGGGAAGGTGGAGATTGCTGTTATTGGAACACAGACTCTTCGCGTATTGGAAAAGGAAGGGATAGAAGGGGTAAAGAGATTTTTAAAGGGGCTTAGATAGAATTGATAAAATGGATCATGACAAAGTGGCTTATCTTGACCTTATCTATTATGGGGGCATCTTACATAATAGACGGAATAAAAGTAAAGGGCTTTTTTAGTGCATTCTTTGCTGCTGCAATACTTGGAATCCTGAATATATTCTTTAAGCCAATACTCCTTCTCCTCACCCTTCCTGTAAACATTCTTACCTTAGGCCTATTTACATTCGTGATAAATGCCATCCTTCTCATGATGGTATCAGGTGTGATAAAAGGGTTTGTTGTCTCTGGATTTTGGTCTGCTGTCTTTGGGTCAATAGTTATAAGCATAATCAGTTGGGTGCTAAATGAAATCATATTCAATAAGATTGAGATTCACTATATCAAAAAGGATGATTATATTGACTTAGAAAAAAAGGATGATGGATCTTGGGGGGTATGATAATGGAGCTAAAGGATCTGAAAGAGAGGCTATTTTATGAACCAAGGTTTGCCTGGGATGTAATGAGTGAAAAGGAGAGAGAGGAGGCATTTTTAGTAGCAGATGAGTATAAGAGATTTTTAGACAGTGCAAAGACAGAGAGGGAGGCAGTTTCTTTTATTGAAGAGGCTGCAAAAAAGAATAATGTCCCTTTTGTAAAGGCATTCCGCAGCAAAGTAATTGCCCTTGCCAAGCCTGGAAAAGAGGACATATCTAAGGGGATAAGGCTCATTATATCCCATATAGATGCACCAAGATTGGATCTAAAGCAAAGGCCAGTGTATGAAAAATGGGATATGAGCTTTTTTAAGACACACTATTATGGAGGGATAAAGAAATATCAATGGCTTGCAAGACCACTCGCAATACACGGAAGAATTGTAAAGGAAGATGGAAGCACATTGGATATAAGGATTGGAGAAGATGAAGATGATCCTGTATTTACTGTGCTTGATCTCCTTCCTCATCTTGCAAGAAAGGAGCAATATGAAAAGAAGCTTTCAGAGGCAATAGAAGCAGAGAAAATGAATATTTTAATTGGTGCACTTCCTATTGGTGATAAGGAAACAAAGGACAGATTTAAGCTTGCCATACTAAAGAAGTTAAATGAGGAGTATGGAATTATTGAGGAAGACCTTATAAGTGCTGAGATAGAAGTGGTTCCTGCTGGAAGAGCAAGGGATGTTGGATTTGATAGATCCCTTGTTGGTGCATATGGACAGGATGATAGGATATGTGCATTTTCTGCCCTTAAGGCAATCTTAGACTGCAAGGATAATCAGAAGACAGCAGTTGCACTTTTTGTGGACAAAGAGGAGATAGGAAGTGATGGAGCAACTGGCGCAAAGGCAAAGCTTTTAGAGATGTTTCTTTGTGATATAATAAAAAGTGTAGGAGGAAGACCATCTGTTTCAGAGATATACTCTATTCTTCCTAAATCAAAGGCAATCTCAGCAGATGTAAATGGTGCACTTGATCCAGACTATGAGGATCTTCATGAAAAGCAGAATGCAGCAAGGCTTGGATATGGAGTATGTGTAACAAAGTTTACAGGTCGTGGTGGAAAATATGAGGCAAATGATGCAGATGCAGAGTATGTAGGTTGGATAAGGAGACTTTTTAATAGGAATAATGTCGTATGGCAGACAGGGGAGCTTGGAAAGGTGGATGAAGGAGGAGGTGGAACTGTTGCAAAATTTGTTGCACAATATGGTGTGGAAATAGTGGACTGTGGTCCTGCAATACTTTCCATGCATTCTCCCTTTGAGATATCACATAAGGCAGACTTATACATGACATATAAGGGATACAAAGTATTCTTTGAATCATCAGATTAGCCATGAAGGAGATAAGGAATTTCAGCATAATAGCACATATAGATCATGGGAAATCTACCCTTGCTGACAGACTTATAGAAAAGGCTGGTCTTGTTGATGAAAGAAATAAGGTGGAGCAGATCTTGGATAACATGGATATTGAAAGGGAAAGGGGGATTACTATAAAGAGTCAGGCAGTGACACTTCCATATAAGGCAAAGGATGGAAAGGAGTATGAGCTTAATCTTATAGATACACCTGGACATGTGGATTTTTCATATGAGGTATCAAGGGCACTTGCATCATGTGAAGGAGTCCTACTTGTTATAGACGCATCTCAGGGTGTTCAGGCACAGACAGTGGCAAATATGTATGCGGCAGTAGAGCATGACTTGGAGATAATTCCTGTAATAAATAAGATTGATCTTCCATCTGCTGATAT
>JALVZP010000170.1 GCA_027037575.1 Desulfobacterales bacterium
ACATTCATAAGACGCCTCATTCCAAAGGCACTTGAAAGGATAGAGAGACAATCTGAAAAATAGGATGAAAGGGGAAAACATAGTTGCAATAGTAGGAAGGCCAAATGTGGGTAAATCGACCCTATTTAACACCCTTACCAGATCAAGGGATGCACTTGTGGATGATAGGCCTGGAGTAACAAGGGACAGGATATCCAGAAAGATAGTATATGATGGTGTCCCCATAAATCTGATAGATACGGGTGGATTTGAGGAAGAGTCAGAAGATACCATCTCTGAGATGGTAAAGAAACAGGTAGAAAGGGCAATAGAGGAGGCAGATAAGATAATCTTCCTTTTGGATGCGAGGGAGGGAATAACCCCTCTGGATGAAGAGCTTGCAAATATGCTTAGAAAAAAGGGGAAGGAAGTAATAGTTGCAGCAAACAAGGTAGATAGTTCAAAGCAGGAGGCACTTGCCTTTGAATTTTACAAACTTGGCTTGGGGAAGGTATTTCCCATCTCAGCACTTCATGGAAGGGGAATAAAGGAGCTCATGAAGGAGGTGGTTTCTGGTCTTTCAAGGGAGGTATCACCTGAGGAGGAGGGAGAAGAGATAAAGGTTGCCATTATTGGAAGGCCAAATGTGGGTAAGTCTTCATTTGTGAATAAGGTATTGGGGGAGGAAAGACTCATTGTAAGTGATATACCCGGGACAACAAGGGATTCCGTAGATACTTCTGTTTCCTTTATGGGGAGAAAGTATCTTTTGATTGATACGGCAGGAATCAGGAGAAAGAGCAGGGTAAAGGAAAAGCTTGAAAAGTTCTCTGTGATAAAGGCATTAAATAGCTTAGACAGATGTGATGTTGCAGTGATAATGATAGATGCAACAGAAGGTGCAACTGATCAGGATGCACATCTTTGTGGATATGCATTTGAGAGAGGAAAGGGGATTGTGATAGTAGTAAATAAGTGGGATCTGATAAAGAGGGATCAGGAAAAGATAAGAAGGATGATGGATTCCTTAGAAAGGAGATTGAAATTTGTGAGCTATGCACCGAGGATAAACATATCTGCACTTACAGGAGAAAACATAGAGCTCGTCTTTAAAAAGATAAACCTTGTTTATGATCAGATGAAAAGGAGGATAAAGACCTCTTTAATAAACAAGGCACTTCAGGAGATATCAGAGAATCATCTTCCTCTATCAAAGGGAAGAAAGAGGCTGAAGCTCTTTTATGCTACTCAGGTAGATATTATGCCTCCAACATTTGTTATATTTGTGAATTACCCAGAACTTGTTACTACTCCGTATGAGAGATTTCTCATGAATCAGCTTAGAATAAGCCTTGGTATTGAAAATTCTCCAATAAAGCTAATATTTAGAGAAAGGCCAAGGAAGGAGTAAGGGATGAGGATAAGGATAAAGATAGGTGACATAACATTATATGCCAAACTGAATAAGACTAAGACAGCAAAGAAGGTTTGGGAGATGCTTCCCTTTAGATCTAACTTCAATACATGGGGAGATGAGATATACTTCAGCATACCCGTAGATGAAGAATTGGATGAGACAGCAAAAGAGGAAGTAGAAATTGGAGATCTTGGATATTGGCCAGAAGGAAAGGCATTCTGTATATTCTTTGGTCCAACACCAATCTCAAAGGGAGGAAAGATCATTCCAGCAAGTGCAGTGAATATTATTGGAAAGATAGAGGGAGATCCTACATGTCTAAGGAATGTAGAGGAAGATGAGATAATCTTGGAAAGGGCGTAATGGAGGAAAAGATGAATATATCTCCTCTTCTAACTGACCTTTATCAGCTTACAATGCTTCAAGGATACTTTGATCATGATATGAATGAGGAGGCAGTCTTTGAATTCTTTGTAAGGGATATGGGAAGTAGAAACTTCTTTGTTGCAGCAGGACTTGAGCAGGCGCTTCTCTTCTTGGAGGATCTGAGATTCTCAAAAGAGGATATTGACTGGCTAAGGAAGACGGGTCTTTTTAAGGACGATTTCTTGGATTTTTTAAGGGATTTTAAGTTTACTGGTGATGTATACGCAATGCCTGAGGGGACATTCTTCTTTAGAAATGAACCAGTATTTCAGGTATGTGCCCCAATCTTTCAGGCACAGCTTATAGAGACAAGGATTATCAACATACTCCACTATCAGACACTTGTTGCATCTAAGGCAATAAGGATGCATTTTGCTGCTCCAAACAAGCAGTTCGTTGACTTTGGTCTAAGAAGGGCACATGGAGCAGAGGCAGGTCTCTTTGCAGCAAGGGCAAGCTATATAGCAGGTTTTTCCGGAACATCCACTGTTCTTGCTGGAAAGGAGTATGGGATACCAGTATTTGGGACAATGGCACACTCCTTTATACAGGCACATGAGAGTGAGGAAGAGGCATTTATCCATTTTGCTGAATCAATGCCCAAAAATGTAGTCTTTCTGATAGACACATACGATACAATCAAGGCAGTAAAGAAGGTTATAAAGATTGCACCAGTTCTAAAGGAGAAGGGGATAAAGATAAGGGGGGTAAGGCTTGATAGTGGAGATCTTGTGAAGCTTTCAAAAGAAGTAAGGAGGATATTGGATGAAAATGGGCTTAAGGATGTGAGGATAATAAGCAGTGGTAGCTTGGACGAATATAGGCTGAAGGAGCTATATGATAGCGGTGCACCAATAGACGGATTTGGCATAGGAACACTTATGGTCACATCAAGTGATATGCCATACCTGAACTGTGCATACAAGCTTATGGAATACAAGGGAAGGCCAAGAAAGAAGCGCTCAGAAGGAAAGGAGACATGGCCTGGAAGAAAGCAGGTCTATAGAAGATATGA
>JALVZP010000171.1 GCA_027037575.1 Desulfobacterales bacterium
AGATACTCCAGTTTTTACCAAAGACAAACTGCAAGAAATGTGGTGCCCCAACATGCATGGTATTTGCTGCCCAGATGGTAGAAGGTGGAAGATCCGTGGATCAGTGTCCAGAGCTAAGTGAAGAGAATAAAAGAAAGCTCAAGGAATACCTATCCCAGTTCCCTGGGTATTAAATAATCAAGGAGGATAAGAGATGAAAAAGTTTAGTCTTTTCCTGATTTTTATTTTGCTCTTTGGAGGGATAGGGATGACTAATGCACAAGAAAAACCAGCTCTACTTGCTACCTCTGCCTATAATCCTCCAGCTCAGATGCCTTTAAGACTTTCACCTGAGATGCAGCAGAAGGTAATAAAAAATGCAACAGTTGCTATTTCTACTGCCAAAAGAGCAAAAGCTTATTTAACTCCAGGTAAAGTCTGGCTCTGGACAGAACCTACAGGTGAAAAGGTTATTAAAGCAGCTCTTCTATATGAAGGAATCGTAGTAACGGTTATCCACTTTAACCCGTTAAATGGCTCATTACTTCCTTGTGGACTGCATTCTGCTGTATTTGAGGTAAAGAATCCACAAATTGAAAGTGTAAAAAGTACTCTTCCTAAGATTGTTAGTAAGATTCAGGTATTAGATGGTGCTGAGTTTAGAGAACCAGAAAATGCATGGGCAATTCCTTTGGCCTATGATGGGATGATAATTGGTCATTTAAAGGTATATTCTGACGGAACTCACATTGTGCCAGACTATCCTGCTAATCAGGAGATGAATGCATATGGTAAGTAGAAGTGAAAAAATTGGTTAGATTCCTGAAAGAGGAGTTTTTCTTAGCTCTTCTTCTCGTTCTATTAGCAGTATTTTCTTTTCTTCATCCCTCTGAGATTCCAAATTATGTCCATTTTGTCCACTGGTCCACTATTGTGGCACTTTCTGGGCTTCTAATAATTACCACAGGCCTGAAGGAGAGTGGATACTTCTCTGTTCTTTCCAAGTGGATATTGAATAGAGCAAGGAATGAAAGAAGATTGGCAATATTCTTGATATCCCTCTCAGCATTTTTATCCACATTTCTTACAAATGACATAACCCTTTTTGTAATTGTCCCCTTAACAATAGCCATGAAAGATCAGATAGAAAATGAGATTACCAAGCTGATAATATTTGAGGCAATTTCAGTAAATGTGGGATCTTCACTTACTCCAATTGGAAATCCACAGAATCTATTCTTGTGGCATAAATGGGGCATCTCTTTTATAGAATTTATTGTTGAAATGATCCCCTTAGTTCTCCTTCTTTTCTCAATCCTTATCATATTTGCTTTTCTGCTCTTTCCTCAAAAAGGACTAATGGTAATAAAACAGAAAAATAGGCCACAGCTAAGAAGGGATCTCTTTTACTTTTCCTTAGTATGCCTGATAGCATATCTTATCTCACTTGATATGAAGAAGACATATCTTGCATTTTTAACTGTTTTAATCCTCTATTTCTTTTTATTCAAAGATGTGCTTTTAAAAGCAGATTGGCTTCTTCTGCTTACATTTATCATCATCTTTATAGACTTTTACCTCATCTCTACTGTTCCACTTATAAGGAATTATATCCTGAAGTTAAATCTTGAATACTCAAAGAATGTCTTTTTGCTTTCCCTTATAAGCTCACAATTGATAAGCAATGTCCCTGCAAGTGTCTTTGTCTCTAAATTTAGCAATAACTGGTTTTCTATAGCATATGGGGTAAATGTGGGAGGAAATGGTCTTATTATAGGATCTTTGGCAAATATTATTGCCTTAAGGATAGCGAAGGATATAAATCCAAAAAGGATCTGGATTGATTTTCACATATATTCAATCCCCTATCTTCTTGTAACAGCAGCAATTGTCTATCTGAAATTTCTATAGCTCTGCTTTTGAAAGCCTTTCATCTAACTTTGTATATCTCTTTTGGATCTTGTTATTTTTGATTCCAATAATAAATGCCTTCTTTGTTCCAACAATTACAACTAATTTCTTTCCTCTTGTTATGGCAGTATATATGAGGTTTCTTTGAAGAAGCACATAGTGCTGTATAAATATGGGAATGATTACAGCAGGATATTCTGATCCCTGTGCCTTATGAACAGATATGGCATACGCCAAGCTGAGTTCATCAAGCTCTGAATAATCGTAAGGCACAACCCCTATATCAAATGATACAAGAATCTCCTGATTTTCCTGATCTATCTTTACAATCCTTCCTATCTCTCCATTAAATACCCCTTTTTCATAATTGTTCCTTATCTGCATCACCTTATCGCCAATCCTGAATCTCCTTGTTCCACGAACTATACCAAAAGAGGAGGGATTAAGGACATCCTGTAGCTTTTCATTCAGGTTTTCTGCTCCAATTATTCCCTTGTTCATTGGACTTATAACCTGTATATCATTATATGGATCAAAGCCAAACCTCTTTGGAATCCTATCCTTTACAAGATCTACTATTATAGATAGCCCCTTTTCAGGATCCTCTTCCTCGATAAAGTAAAAATCAGAATGCTTTTTTTCAGACTTAAATATGGGGAAGTTTCCTGCATTTATCCTGTGTGCATTTACAATTATAAGACTTTCCCTTGCCTGCCTGAATATCTCGTTCAGCTCCACAACTGGAAACATGTTTGAAGAGATTATATCCTTCAATACATTTCCTGGCCCAACTGATGGAAGCTGATTCACATCTCCTACAAGTATAAGTGTTGCATTCAAAGGAACAGCCTTTATAAGGTGATACATGAGGACAACATCTATCATAGATGCCTCATCTATTATAAGCATGTCACAGCTTAAAGGGGACTTTTCATTCCTTTTAAACTCTCCTTTATCAGGGCTATACTCCAGGAGCCTATGTATTGTCTTTGCCTCATATCCGCTTGTTTCTGTTATCCTCTTTGATGCCCTCCCTGTTGGAGCAGCTAAGAGGATCTTTGCTCCTATCTGAGAGAATATCTTTATGATTGCATTTATTACAGTAGTTTTTCCTGTTCCAGGCCCACCTGTTATGATCAATACCTTATTTTCTGCTACCTGCCTTATTGCTTCCTTTTGCCTTTCTGCAAGCTGAATACCAAGCTTTTTCTGAACCCATTCTATTGCCTTTTCCGCATTTATCTTCCTTATGGATTTTGGCATCTCCATAAGCCTTATTAGCCTTCTTGCAATACCTGTTTCGCAGACATAAAATTGGGAAAGATATACTGCATCTTCTTCCCTTACTATCCTTCCTTCAAACTCCAATTTATTTAATGCATTCTCTATTACCTCTTCTGATACATCCAGTATCTTCTTACATCTTTCCATAAGCTCTTCATATGGATAATACACATGACCCTCATCTGCTACCTGCTGTAGGACATAGATGATTCCTGACATTGCCCTAAGCTCTGAGTCCTTTGGAAAGCCAAGCTTTTCAGCAATTCTATCTGCAGTAATAAATCCTATCCCAAATATATCCATTGCAAGCCTATACGGATTCTCTTTTAACACCTCAATAGATCTTTCCTTATATTTCTTATATATCTTTGGGGCATAGGATGGGCTTATTCCATGCTGTTGAAGAAATATCATTATATCCCTTATCTCTTTCTGCTCATCCCATGCCTTCTTTATCATAGAAATCCTTTTTTCTCCTATCCCCTCCACCTCTTTTAGCCTTTCCACATCTTCCTCTATAACCTCCAATGTCTCCTCACCAAATCTCTTTACTATCCTGTTTGCCATAACAGGCCCTATCCCTTTTATAAGACCAGAACCCAAGTATTTTTCTATCCCATAGACATTTGCTGGAACAGCAGTCTTATAGCTTATTATCCTAAACTGATCCCCATACTTCGGATGCCTTATCCATTTCCCTTTCATCTGTATGATTTCTCCAGGATTGGGAGAAGCCAAGTATCCAACTGCAGTAATAGGTTCTCTTTTTCCTGGTATCCTTATCTTTATAACTGTATATCCATCCTCTTCACTCAGGTATGTGATCCTCTCTATCTGCCCTTTTATCTCTTGTATTTCCTCTTTTATTATTTCATCCATTCTGGAACCTTTACTTCCGACTCTGGGATCATGTGTTTGCGAGGAACATATGGCTTTATATCAATAACTGGGGTATTATCAAATGCATCTATGTCATTTATTTTAATGACATTATCCTCAATGGACAGGATCTTGCAGATGGTGAGTCCTATGAGATTCGGCCTTACTGGAGAGCATGTCGCAAATACACCTGAAAGGGGAGCTCCCTTGTGTCTCTTTGGATGAACCTGAAGTATGCTTCTCTGTTCAGGATTGTCATTCTTGTCAAACCAGAAAAGCACAATGATGTGGGAATAGTGCTCTAATCTCAAAAGCCCATCCTTGTATTCAGGGTATATCTCTATGTATGCATCCCTATCCCTTTTCCTTATTACACCTACTGGATAGATCCAGAATCCATCCTTCCTTTCCATAATTCCTCTCCTAAGTGTTCAATCTCCTCAAGATCTCCTTTGCCTTTTCAAATAGAGAATTATTACAGGTTACAGATTTCCCAAAGATAAGTGACTTTATGAGCTCATAGCCACCAATTTTGAGTATTTCTATTAATTCTAAGAGATGTATCCATAGATCTTTCCTTTTTTCTCCATCTTCATCTAAGATGTTCTTCCATATATGGGGGATGATGTTTGCACTCATAGATACTATCCCATTTCTATTTGGGAAATTCAGATAGAGCTCCTCATCTCCGTCATATATCCTGAAATACGGCCTTTCTCTTACAGCATTCTGATAGTTTATTGCCCTTCTTATCCCTCCAATGAAGATAAGACCCTTTACATTTTTCAAAAATGAGAGTTCCTTTAATATAGATGTCCTTATGTTTCTTCTGTTAAATGGTCCTTTTATCCCATCTACAATCTTTGGATCGTTGTATAGGATAAATGGATAATCAGTCATGGAAGAAAACCTTTCATACATATCAGGGAGTCCTCTGTTGCTGTGATAATAGAGAGGAGCATCTACCCAGAAGATATCCCTTTTATAACTTCCGACCATTTTCTCAAATTCGCGTATGTTCTTTATTGTATCCTCTTCTGTAAATGAGGTAACAAAGATAAACACTGGTTGTCTTTCCTGAAGGACTTCTATACATGCTCCTACTATGTCCTTCTTTTCTTCTAAGGACAGGGAGAATCCCTTCCCTACATAAGGGCTAAATAGAAAAATGGCATCTGCTATATCTTTTACAGATTCCAGGTGTTCTTTAAGCCGATCCCTTTCTTTTATGCTGATAAGCTCAATTATTAGTCCCTTTGGAGGGAAGTATTCCTGCATTTATCCTGAACTCCTCTCTTCCAAGTATGTCATGAAGATGGATAATCCCCTTAACCCTCCTATTCTTGTCTATTATAACCAGATGGGTTATTCCATAAAACTCCATCAAAGAAAGGGCTTCTCCTGCACTTTGATTCTCGTCTACTGTCTTTGGAGATTCTGTCATAATATCTCTGGCCTTTAAGCTACTTATATTATTATGCTTTATCAATGCCCTTCTAATATCTCCATCACATATAATTCCCTTAAGCCTCTTATCACCATCTACTACAACTGTTGCACCGATGTTCTTCTTGTTTATCTCATTTAGGACATCCTGAATAGAATTCTCTTCACTAACCATTGGTATCATACTTCCCTTTCTCATAATGTCCTTTACTTTACTTGCAAGCCTTTCTCCAAGACTTCCACCAGGATGAAATTTCTTAAAGTCTTCCTTTGTAAATCTCCTGCAATGCATAAGAACCACTGCCAGTGCATCACCCATTGCCAAGGTGGCAGTCGTGCTTGCTGTTGGAGCAAGTCCCATAGGACAGGCTTCTCTTTCCACTCCAACATCTATTACCACATCACTCATCTGTGCGAGAGGAGAAGTCGGATCTCCTGTAAATGCTATAATCTTTATGCCCATATCCTTTAGTATAGGAATAATCCTGTTTATCTCTATTGTCCTCCCACCATTGGAGATGGCAATTACTATGTCATCCTTTGTTACCATTCCTAAATCACCATGTATCGCCTCTGCTGGATGTAAGAAAAGGGATGGTGTCCCAGTGCTATTTAATGTAGCTGCTATCTTTCTTCCTACAAGCCCTGACTTTCCCATGCCTGTAATGACCACTCTCCCTTTAGCATTAAGAATTATATTCACTGCCTTTTCAAAATCTGATCCTAATCTTTTTATAAGTGCTGCTATAGATTCTGCTTCTATCCTTAATACCTCCTTTGCACGATCTATTATCTCCATAATCAATCTCCAGTTTATTTGATTACCTTTGTTTTTATAGCAAAAAGAAGGATAATTGCAATAAAGATAAATCCCTGTTTTCTTTAAATCAGTGGTTATCCTAAAAAGATGAAGCAAAACAGAACCTTTCACTCAAACCAGCTCTTGCAATAAGTTGACAATAAAAATCTCATTTGTTAAAAGGGCCTGGGTTAAAAAACAAAAAAGGGGTGAGATAATGGAAGCATTAACTCCATTTTATGAGGTAAATGAGGCATTAGTGGCCATGGGCGCGGAAAAACTGAATCTCTGTATGCAATGTGGGATGTGTGCTGGATCATGCCCATGGCGTATTGTAAACGGTCCATTTAACATAAGAAGACTTATAAGATCAGCTCAGCTTGGTGTAGAAGGTGGATATGAGTCTGATGACATCTTGTATGGATGCACAACATGTAATAAGTGTGTCCTGAAGTGCCCAAGGGGAGTAACCATCATAGATATAGTCAGGGCAATAAGGGCGATGATAGCAGAAACAGGTGCTATTCCAGGAGTCTTAAAGACAGCAATAGGAAGTGTCCACAGCAATGGGAATCCCTGGTCTGAGCCAAGAGAAAAGAGGATGGCATGGGCAGAAGGACTTGATGTGCCAAGGTTTGATGAAAGCAAAGAATATCTTCTGTTTGTCTGCTGCACATCCTGCTATGATAAAAGAAGCCAGAATATAGCAAAGTCAATGGTAAATATATTAAAGAAGCTGGGAGTAAGCTTTGGAATAATTGGAGAGGAAGAAAGCTGCTGCTCAGAATCTATAAGGAAGATAGGAGATGAAGAGCTATTTACAAATACTGCGACAAAGAACATAGAGCTATTTAAGAAAAATGGTGTAAAGAAGGTAATTACTACCTCTCCTCACTGCTACTATACATTCAAAAATGAATATCCAGAGCTTGGTGCAGAATTTGAGCCTATTCACTATACAAAGTTCTTATATGATCTTCTTGAAAGCGGGGAGCTAAAGATATGCAAACCTATCCAGAAAAAGATTACCTATCATGATCCATGCTATTTAGGAAGACACAGCGAGATATATGATGAACCAAGAAAGCTTATTGAGGCAGTAAGTGATGGAAACCTGGTAGAGATGGAAAGGATAAGGAAAGAGAGCCTCTGCTGTGGTGGAGGTGGTGGAAGAGTATGGATGGAGACAAAGCCAGAGTATAGATTTTCTGATTTAAGGATACTTGAGGCATGTGATACAGGAGCACAGATCTTGGCAACTGCATGCCCATACTGCATCACAATGCTTGAAGACAGTAGAAAGACAAAGAATAAGGAAGATGTGATAGAAGTAAAGGACATATCTGAGCTGATAGCTGAAGCAATATAATGATTGCATACTTGGACTGTATTTCTGGAATAAGCGGGGACATGTTCTTGTCCTCGCTTATTGATTTAGGAGTTCCTACCTCACTAATAGAGGATGCCATTTCCTCCCTGAATATTGAAGGTGTTTCTCAGCTAAGGATAAATGCATTTAAGGAAGAAAGACACGGAATATATGGAACGAGAATAGAGATCTCCTGTGAGGATTCAAAAAAGAGCAGATCCTTCTCATCCATAAGAGAGATCATTCAAAAAAGTAACCTTTCATCAAGGATAAAGGAAAAGGCAGTAGAGGTATTTGAAATAATTGCGAAGGCAGAGGCAAAGATACACAATTCTAAGGTAGAAGATGTCCATTTTCATGAGATTGGAGGAGTTGATTCCTTAGTAGATATCATAGGAGTCCTGATTGGTATAGATCATCTTGGAATAGATAGAATAATCTCTTCTCCCATTCCACTTGGAAAAGGGATAATAGATTCCTCTCATGGAAAGATTCCTATTCCTGCACCAGCAACCTTGGAGATATTAAAAGATGTTCCTATTTATGGAACAGAAACAGCTTCAGAGCTTACTACCCCTACAGGTGCAGCACTTATAAAGGCACTTTCTAAAGGATTTGGCCCTATCCCTCCTCTTTCAATAAAAAGGATAGGATATGGCATAGGAAAGAGAAGGCTTAAAGAAAGACCAAACCTTGTTAGAATAATACTTGGGGAGCCTTCACATAAATATGAGACAGATACAGTAGCATTCTTAGAGGCAAATCTGGATGATTATAATCCAGAGCATCTTGGATATGTTATGGAGCTTCTCTTAAAAAAAGGTGCATTAGATGTAGGCTATATACCTGTGTATATGAAGAAGAACAGGCCTGGCATCCTGATAAATGTCATCTGCATGCCTGAAGATATGGATAGCCTCATGGATACTATTTTTAAAGAAACTACTACCTCTGGAATAAGATATTCCTTTGTCTTGAGGAAAAGACTAAGAAGGGAGACAGTAGAGATTGAAACAGAATGGGGAAAGATCAGGGCAAAAAAGTATTATCTTCCCGATGGATCCTCATATATAAAGCCAGAATATAAAGATTGCTTAAATATTGCAGAAAAATATGGTATACCCCTTCGGAAAATCTATAGCCACATATTGAGGAAAGGAAGATGAGGCTATTAATAATTCAGCCAACACACTACTATTCTCCATCTGACATGAGGCTTCATAAGACAAAGAGCAGGGCATTGATGCCACTTACGCTCCCATACCTTGCTGCACTCACTCCAAAGGAGTGGAAGGTTACACTTCTGGATGAGCAATTGGAGGATATAGATTTCAATGCTCCTACAGATGCAGTTGCTATAAGCACATGGACAATAAACTCCCTTAGGGCATATGAGATAGCAGATAGGTTCAGGGAAAGGGGAGTTCCTGTCCTTATGGGAGGACCACATATATACTTTCATGTGGAAGAGGCATTGGAGCATTGTGATGCCGTCTGTGTTGGAGAGGCAGAATATGTATGGAAACAGATGCTTGATGATTGTGCATCTGGAAGGCTTAAAAAGATATATAAAGCAGATAGATTCCATG
>JALVZP010000172.1 GCA_027037575.1 Desulfobacterales bacterium
TTCCTGTTCCGAGTCTTACTACATTCCTCAATATCTCGCTTATAGATACGGATACCCTTTTACTTAAGACCTTTTTCGGAGTTGGCTTATATTCCCAGATGGTATTTCCATTTCTGTCAGTAATCTTCTTTATTATTGGGATCATAAAAGGAGATGGTCTATCACCCAAGCAATAGAGCATCTGAGTTATTATTGTCTGATATGCAAGACATGCCTCTGCAAGTGTTATAGAATTTGGCCCAAGTGGAAAGGAAAGGACAGGATCAAGGTGTGTAGAGATTCCAAGCCTCTTGGATATATCAATTACATAGTAGAGTCCAACAAGCACTCTAAAGTCAGGGAGCCTATATAAGACCTCAGGGTCATACGGTCTGAGTGAGGAAAGCCTATTGTATTCTTCCTGCATGTAGGAATGAAGAAGGTCTAATATGCCAGATGGGATCAATCCATCTATCCATATCTCCTTCTGATTAAAGAGTGAGATATTTGATTTGAGCCACTCTGGTGTAATAGGGGGGAGTTCTTTCTCCTCTTCTCTGTATATCACCTTTTCTCCATCCCAATAGAATCCTTTAAGAAGCTCAGGATCAACCTCTTTTTCTCCTGTGGAGATTATATCCTGATACCTTTGCTTCATTTCCTGATTCAGATTCCACAACCTTTCAAAGCTATATCTCATTATCTCCTTCTTTATCCTTTCCCTTTTTTCTATCTCCTCCGGCTTTAGTTTTTCCCTGTGTTCACTGTCCAGTTTCAGTATCCTATCCAGTATATCCTCCCTTATCTTGTAATGAAGTCTTGGAATTATGCTTAGTATCTCTTCATGACCACTGAATATGACATCCGGCCTTATCCTCTTCTTTGCTATAGAAAATGCCGCCCTCAAAAGCTTTTCTTTGTTTATTATTATCCCGTATTTATCCCTTATCCTTTCTGCATATTCCCCATAGCTTTCCCACCTATTTCTGGAAAGACCAAGCTTTTTCACTAATTTTCCAAATTCTTCCATATTTAGCTTGTCTGTAAGGTGATAAAGTAGCCATACACTTGCAAGATTCTCTGACTTTATCCCTGCCCATGCCATGGATACCTTATCACTTGGAGGTGGGTGATCGGGCTTTGGATAATAATAAGTATCTTCAAATTCATAGAGGTTTCTTATGTCATAAAGCTCATCCATCACATTCCACTTAAGCCTTAGGGCAGCAGTAAAGAGAAATGGCTTAAATATTGATCCAAGCTGCCTTTTTGCATAGATTGCCCTGTTGTAGAAGACATTACAGTATCCACCAACCATTGCTTTTATCATGCCATTGTGGAGGACAATTACTGCGCCTTCAAGCCTCGGGATCTTTGTAAGGATGTATCTTCCCTTTTTCTCAGAAGGCCATACAGAAATCATGTCTCCCTTGTGTATGTTCTTTAAAAATTCCCTTGCCTCATCCTCTGTAAATCTTCTTCTCCCATACTTGAACCTTGCCCATGCAGATCCAATATCTCTCATTCCATCAAAATCTACTATCCCATCCCTTATCCTTATCAAAAGCCTCTTTCTGTCCACATCTTCTACCTCTTCCACAAGGGGAAGAGGCCCCATAAGGCTGCTCCTTATCTTTTCTATATCCTCTTTTGTCTCTGGCCTATATCCCCTCAGTTCCACATCCAAGATGGAAAGATTCCTTCTAAGTGCAAACAGAGCCCCTCTTTCTATATCGTTGTTTATGGATGTGTATATCCTTATCCCTGATGTCGCTATGTTCTCTATCCCATTCTTCTCCAGTATCTTCCTCATATACTCAGATTCAAGCTGATCCTTTACATAGTCCATTATCACATTCAGTGCATATGTTATCCTTCCCTTTCTAAACGGGACAGGAGTCCTTATTCCCTCTAAATACTGCTCCTTAGTAATAAAGTGCATCTGAAGCATCCTCTTCAAGACATAGTTCTTCCTTTTGTTTGCAAGCTCTATTGCCTTTTTTCTCCCTCTTTCCGTCCTCTTTATAAATGGATTGTATCTTGCTGGTGCATGTATAGCTCCAGCAATAAATGCCGCTTCTACAAGATTTAGATCCTTTGCATCCTTATCAAAGAAGTATTTTGCTGCGATCTGAAGACCTTTCCCATACCCTGTTACAAAGAACTGATTACAATACATCTCCAATATCTTCTCTTTGCTAAATCTTTTTTCCAGAATGATTGCCTGAAACAGCTCCCTTAGCTTTGCACTGTATGTTCTTCCTCTTCTTCCAAATATATTCTTTGCAAGCTGTTGTGTAATTGTGCTTCCTCCTTCAACTATCCTTCCTGCCTTTATGTTTGCAATAAATGCCCTTATTATCGCCCTTATGTCAAATCCAGGATGTTCAAAGAATCTCTGATCCTCCGTTGCAATGAGTGCCTTTATGAATATCTTTGGGATCTCATTGTAGTGGAGATATCTTCTGTGGGTTTTTTTAAAAAATACACCAATTAGTGTCTTTCCATCATCATAGTAAACAGGGCTTTCTGAAGCCATTGCCTCTTCTAAGAGGCCATGACTTATCTTACAGGAGATCTCCTTCTCAACGGACTTATAGACATAGAGCAGATATAAAAAAAGGCCAAGAAAGGCCAATACAATGGAAATGGCTATTATCCTCTTCCACATATCAGGAGATTTCTCCTGAAAGAAGCTTTCTCCTAAATATCTCCTTTATATTTAGCCCTTTCATCAAAAGCCCCTTTCTTCCATACTTCATATTTGCCTCAATGATCTTCCATCCCCCATCTGCCTCTATCATGTCAATCCCAACATCATTGAACCTGCACATCTTTGCCCATTTTATAGC
>JALVZP010000173.1 GCA_027037575.1 Desulfobacterales bacterium
CTTTTATCCTTAAGGATTTTCTCTTTAAACTTAGAAAGGGAAATCTCAGAAGTGGAAGGAAAGTGAAAATCTTCAAAGATTTCTTTGCTAACTTCATTTTTCAAATAAAGATCCATGTTTCTCTTTGTAAAACACAAAAAACAAAGTCTTTCATTTTCCTCAAATTCATCCCTAAATATTCCCTTTCTTTCACCACATACATGACATTTTTTCCCTTCCTCTTCTTGTTGCTCAAAATCCCTTAAGTTCTTTCTTGCTCCCATTTCTTTTTCAAGTGCAGTGTATAGAAGCTGATAGATAAAGCCTACTTTTGGTTTAAACTCTCCTTTATTTTCAGCAAAATTCCATAGCTTCTCCCAACCTTTTATTTCCTTATCCTGGAAGAACTCTTTTAGATCATCAATTCGGATATCTCTTTCATTTACCCTTAGAGGGAGGGCTACCCAGTATATTTCAGGAAAGGTGCAGATGTGGGCTTTAAAATATTTAAGATCGCATTTAAGTCTTTTTTCAATTAAAACTTTTTGTGCTATTTCTCTCCAGCTACTCCTTATCTTTTTTTCAATTTTTTTAGCAAGACACTCTATCTTTTTGCTGTCTATTTCAGGAATGATTGCAACAAATCTGTTTGGAATTGTTGGCTGATCAAGAAAATATGAGTAAGGATTTTTTACTTTTATTTTCATCTCCTCTTCCATATACCAGTCCATTAGAGGCTGTCCAAATAGATCTGGGTAGATAATACTTGTTGGACCATATTTCTCTATTATTTCTGTCATTCCCATAAATGTGAGATAGGAAAGGATAAAGCTTCCCATAAAAAAGTCCTTTGTCTTTCTTGCCTGAAAAATAAATCTTTGGACAGGACCTATAGAAAGCAGAAATAAGGAATTGTTCTGGAATTCTTCATAGGCATTTATTGCAGAAGTTATTTTTAGATGCTCCCATATGGAATGATCTGGGATTCTGGTGTCTGCTGGAAGGATTGGAAGAAATTTCTTTAACTGAAGATCAGCCTTTTCCAGAAGTTCGTATATGAGATTTCTCCAGAGATAAAAGAATTTTTCTTTTTCATCCAGGTCTTCTATTTTTTGGCTTAGAGAAGAAAAACCATCCTCTACTTCCTGAAGAGCCTTATTTCTATCAATACTTACAGGAAGAAAGCTTTCACTTAGAGGATGCCTTATTTGAGTAAAATCTTGGTATATCTTCTTTTCTGGAAGAAGGGATCTTTCCATTGAAGAAGCTATCTGGTCAGCATAATTTGCATCTTTCAAGTTATCTACATTTAAAGAGCGTGCATAATTGCTTGCCCTTTTTTCATGCTTTTGAATATCAAGGCATTTGTCAGGTGGATCATGTAAAAACTGCCTTAATTTTTGCAAAAAATCAGTCACTTGACCTTCCTCCTAAATCCTTTTTGATCCTTTGAAAAAGATCTTCAAAAGCAGATAGGTATTTTTCTTTTACTCTATCAAAAACCTTTCGTGATTCTTCAAAGTTGTATGTATGAACTATCAAGTTTCTGTCTTCAATCATCTCAAGCCATATTTCTTCATCATTAATCAGATCATTCTGATAAGCATATTTAAAACATGTCCTTGGATTCTTACATATGATTCCAAGATCAGCTAAATATTCCTTTATAAGCTTCCATGAAAGCTCAAATGCTATCTCAAATCTTTTTATTCCTCCATCTATATCAAGCTCATCTACTGCATTTTCACATGCAATCTTGAGGTTTTTAACTGCACGTTCATAATCATCTAAGATTCTCTTAGCTCTCTGATTCATAGATGAGAACTCCTTCTCTTTCTATCCTCCTTTTAAGTGAAGTTCCTGCTTTATCAATATTGACAATATCGAGATTTCCAGAAATTTCTAATTTTCCAACTGATCCTCCTTCTATTGCAATGTCCAAGTCTGATTTCTCATGAAAGTCTCCTCTGGCACGAGAACCAAAGACATAGATCTTCTTTGGTTTTGCTTCTTCTATTATTCTTTGCTTAATTTCCTTTAATTTATCTGGAACAAGTAAAATTTCCTCATTTCCAGGCACTGAATTCCAGAATTCATCAATTATTTCATAAGAAGGTTTTTCTGTTTTTCCATCAAATACAAGGATTCCTCCTTCAGGAAGGAATTCTCCCATAAGCCTAAGCATTAGCCAGTAGTATTTACCACCACTTTTGATAACCTTGAATATAAGAGGAGAGGCATGTCTATCAATTGGCTCTTTCTTATTTTTAACTTTAGCATGCTCTGACTTTTTATTTTTTTGATGAACAATAGGAAGCCCAAATACTCCATGCTCTGGGACATTTCCCCGATGACAAAGTCTGAATCTGCTATATAATTTTCCTAAATCATTTAATGCTTCAATCCAGCTATTAAAGTTATCTTTGGAAATCTTTATGCGGGAAAAATAGATATTAGGATAGGCTGAAATAAAGTCAGTTTTTTTGTTTTCATTTATTATTTTTGCTGCACATTCAGTATTTTTCTTAAGCCAGGTAAGAAGAGATAGGCTATCTTCTGCATCTATGGTAAAACTTAAGTTGCCAAGATATTCTTTCCTATCTTCAATAGATAGGACCCTTATAGAGCCTGCACCTCTTCTTGATCTTGTCCCGAATCCTCCAAGATGGACAGCAAGCCAGAAAGATGCAACAGCTTGCTTTAGTGCTTTTTCATCATAAGAAGAAAGTATAGTAGTGAATATACTTTTGTCTCTTATAAACTCTTTTTCCCTCCCACGTAGCGAAACAGAATAGAAAAGATAACCAATTCCAAAA